>NZ_JBFAIM010000058.1:0-90516 GCF_040654715.1 Nonomuraea sp. NPDC050643
CGCCTACCTGCGGCGCAGGATCCGGGTCCGCCTCGGCAACCGCCAGCTCGCCGGCCTCGGCCGCCCGGTGGCCGCCACCGTCCGGTGGAGCCCGGCGCCCCGCCGTTCGGCGGCCAGGTCCGGCCCACTGGCCGGTGTTGCGGGCAGGGCCTTCGTAGCAGGCTGAACGCATCGGGCCGACGACGGGCCCGAGCCCGGGAGGACGCCCGCGGGCCACCGGCATCGGTCATGTGCCCGGCCGTCGCGGTCCGCCGGTTCCGCCGGCAATAGACTCGGCGCGGAGAGAGGGATGTGAGCAGGGTGGTCGTGAAGCCGGCAGGGAGCCACCGATGACCGAGCCCCCGATCCGGTTGCTGATCGCGGACGATCATCCCGTCGTCAGAGACGGGCTGACCAGCATGTTCGCCGCCGCGCCGGGATTCGAGGTGGTGGGCGAGGCCGCCGACGGCGCCACGGCCGTGCGGCTCGCCGAGGAGCTGCGGCCCGACGTGGTCCTGATGGACCTGCGCATGCCGGGCATGGACGGGCTGACCGCGATCACCGAGCTGACCAGGCGCGGCGTCACGGCGCGCGTGCTGGTGCTGACCACCTACGACACCGACGCCCACGTCCTGCCGGCGATCGAGGCGGGCGCGACCGGCTATCTGCTCAAGGACTCACCCCGGGAGGAGCTGCTGCGCGGTGCGCGGGCCGCGGCCAGGGGAGAGACAGCGCTCTCTCCCTCGGTGGCCGCCTGGCTGATGAACCGGGTCAGGACGCCCGCGCCGCAACTGCTCAGCCAGCGGGAGCTCGAGGTGCTCGAACACGTGGCGGCCGGCAACACCAACCGTGAGGTGGCCGCCCGGCTGTTCATCACCGAGGCCACGGTCAAGAGTCACCTGCTGAACATCTACGCCAAGCTCGGCGTCAGAGACCGCGCCGCCGCCGTGGCGGAGGCGTTCAACCAGCGCCTGCTCACCCCCGAATCGCCGGAGTCACCCTAGCGGCCGTGCGGGTTCCTCATCGTGGAGACGCGGTGGGAGTGGCGAGACGGGAGTCGGCCTCGCCGAGGACGCGCTCGATCGGGGCGCAGGCGTCGCAGGTCCACAGGCGTACGGTGCCGTCCCCGTGCGCGGTGGCCAGCCGTACGGCGGTGTCCCCCAGAGCGGTGGGCGGGCGGAAGGTGATGGCCTCCACGCTGGCGGCGAACCCGCTGACGGCCAGGGGAGTGCCCGGCCTGCCGTCGTGCCAGATGCGTACCGTGTCGTCGTGCCCTCCCGCGGCCACCCAGCGGCCGTCCGGGGCCAAGGCCGCCTGCCAGACCGCCCCCTGGTGCCCGCGGAGCACGACAGGGGCGCCGCCGCGGGCGGGGATGTCCCATAAGCGGACGGTGGCGTCGGTGCCCACGCTGACCAGGCGCCGCCCGTCCGCGCTGAACCGCACCTCCCACACCATGCCCTCGTGCCCGCGCAGCACCGTCGGCGGGCCGAACGAGGCCGTGTCGTACAGGCGGACGAGGCCGTCCAGCCCGGCCGTGGCCACGAGGCGGCCGTCGGGGCTGTAGGCGACGTACCGGAGCATCTCGGGGCTGACCTCGATCACCCGAGGCTCGCCCGCCTCGTCGACCGGCCAGACGCGCAGGGTTCCGTCGTTGCTGACGCTGGCCACGTGGCGTCCGTCGGGGCTGAAGGCCACGGCGCCGACCGGCTGGGTGTGCCCGCTCAGCACCCGGGGTTTGGCCGCGCCGGTGAGGTCCCACAGGCGTACGGTGCTGTCGCCGCTCCCGGTGGCCAGCAGCCGGCCGCCGGGGCCGAAGGACACGCCGTACACCCCGCCCTTGTGGCCGCTCAGCACGCGGGGCTCGGCCGTGCCGGTGGTGTCCCACAGGCGGACGGTGGCGTCGTCGCCGGCGCTGGCGATCATCGTCCCGTCGGGCGACAGGCACAGGTTCCACACCGCGCCGCGGTGGCCGTGCAGGATGACGGGCTCGCCCATGACCATGGCGTCCCAGACGCGGATGGTGCCGTCGTCGCCGACGCTGACCAGGCGGCGTCCGTCCGCGCTGAACTCCGCGTTCCACACCACCCGGTCGTGGCCGCGCAGCACCAGCGGATCCCCGCCGCCGGCGGGGTTGAAGACGCGGATCGAGCCGTCGTCGCCCGCGGTGGCCAGGCGGTGCCCGTCGCGGCTGAACGCCACCCCCTCCACGCTGCCCTCGTGCCCGCGCAGCACGACCGGCTCGGCGCCACGCTTGCCCATCGTCCAGACCCTGATGGTGCCGCCGACGTCAGGGGTGGCCAGCAGGGTCCCGTCGGGGCTGAACGCCATGCGCTTGACCGCGTCCGTGTGCCCACGGAGCACGACGGGGTCCGCCCGGCTCCTGAGGTCCCAGACCCGGACCAGGGTGTCGCCGCCGCCCGAGGCCACGTACCGCCCGTCGGGGCTGACGGCCAGGCCCGACGCCGCGCCCTCGTGGGCCTTCATGACGATCGGGTCCGCGCGGCCGGTCAGGTCCCACACCCGTACGCTGCCGTCGTCGCCCGAGGAGACCACGCGCCGCCCGTCGGGCCCGAACACCACGTTCCAGACCGGGCCCTTGTGCCCGCGGAGCACGACCGGGTCCGCGCCGCCCGCCAGGTCCCACACCCGTACGGTGCCGTCCAGGCCGGCGGTCGCCAGCCGGCGGCCGTCCCGGCTGAAGGAGGGGCTCCACACCTCGCCCTTGTGCCCGCGCAGTTCGACCGGCGGCTGCGCGGACAGGTGGTCGCCCTGCCAGGCCCACACTCGTACGAGCCCGTCGACCGTGGTGACGGCGACCCGGTCACCGCCGGGGGCGAAGGCGACGCCGAGCGTACGCCGGAACCCCGGCAGCGTGACCAGCAGCCGATCCTCGATCAGCGCCTGCCGCAGGGCCGTCTCGGCCTCCACCGTCGGCCACATCCCGTAGGCCTGCCTGGCCAGGCGCAGCCCGCGCCCGGGGCTGAGCGGCAGCTCGCCCTGGGCCTCGGCGGCGAGCTGGCGGGAGACGGCGGTGTCCCGCTGGTCGGCGGCCTCGCGGGCCTGCGTCCCGGCGATGCCGGCCAGCACGCTGACCACGAGCACCACCGCGAGCAGCGCGCCCACCAGCAGCCGGGCCAGCCGGCGGCGCCGGGCCCTGGCGATGGTCTGGCTGCGGCGGGAGGCGTCGAGGAAGGCCTGCTCCAGGAGGTTCAGCCGGTCGGCGGAACGTCCGTCCCAGCCCGACAGCCGCACCCCCCGATACAGGAACGCCTCGTCCCTGCCGTGCTGGTCCCACTCGGTGGCGGCCTCGGTCAGCCGGCGGTGGACGAGCAGCAGTTCGCGGTTCTCATTCAGCCAGCCGCTCAGCCGGGGCCAGCCGTGGATCAGCGCCTCGTGCGCGATCGTCACGCTCTCCTCGTCGGCCGTCACCAGGCGGGCGGCGATGAGCCGGTCGAGCACCTCGGCGGCCGTGTCGTCCCCGGTCAGCTCGGCGCGCGGGGCCCGGCGGCGGGCGTCGTCCGTGCCGTCGCCCGGGGTGATCAGGCGCAGGAAGAGGTGCTGGACCAGCTCGCGTTCGCGCGGGGCCAGAGCGCCGTAGACGCTCTCGGCCGTCTGCGCGATCGCGCCGCTCACCCCGCCCGTCGCGCGATAGCCGGCGACCGTGAGCGCGTTGCCGCGCCGGCGGCGCCAGGTCTCCAGGAGCGCGTGCGAGACCAGCGGCAGCCCTCCCGGCTGCCCCCTCGCCTCGTCCACGACCAGTTCCACCAGCTCCGCGCTCACCTGTACGCCCATGCGCCTGGCCGGCACCTTGACCACGTCGCGCAGGTCGTCGTCGTCCATCGGCCCGACGAGTAACTGGCCGTTCTGCAGCACGGTCACGAGCTGGGCGTATCCGGCGCACCGGGCGTAGAAGTCCGCGCGCACCCCCACGACGACCCGGGACGAGGGCTCGCCGGCGACGGACTCCAGCGCGGTGATGAACGCCCTGCGCTCTGCCTCGTCCGGGCACAGCGTGAAGATCTCCTCGAACTGGTCGACCACGACCAGGATGGGGGAGACCGTCCCGGCCACCTGACGGACGACGCCGGCCGCGTTGCGCGGATCCGCGCGTACGAGGCCGAGCACGGCGTCCGCGCCCAGGCCCGCCGTGTCGGCGAGGCGGCCGGCCAGCGCCCGCAGCGGTTGTTCGCCGGGCGTGAGGAAGGCCACCGGCCAGTCGGCGCTCCCCTCCACGGCCTCGGCGCCCAGGGCGGGGAGCAGGCCCGCGCGCAGCAGCGACGACTTGCCCGAGCCCGAAGGGCCCACGACGACCAGGAAAGAGGCTTCGAGCAGTCGTTCGCACAGCGTCGTCACCAGCCGCTCGCGTCCGGCGAACAGCCGCGCGTCCTGCGGCTGGAAGGTGCGCAGCCCGAGATAGGGCGCCTTGCCGTCCTCCGCCGCCGGATCCAGGCCCTGCAGTTGCTCGTTGAGCAGGCGCCAGCGCTCCTCCCACTGTTCCGGCTCCCCGCCGCAGGCGCGCACATAGGCGAGGGTGACCGCGAGGGTCGGGACCATGGTGCCGCTGGCCGCCTCGGCGAGCGCGGTGACCGAGAAATGCGCCCGCCGCGCCAATTGGCGATAACTCGGTGTGCCGGCTTTGGCGCGCAGTTCCCTGAGCTCGGAAGCGAACTGGTGTAATGGGCCGCTGCTCGGGTCAAGCTTCCGCTCGGGTCGCCCCATAAAGCACATGATATCCCGCAACGGTCAAGGGCCATCGTGGGCACCATTACGAACACGGTCTTTGTCACGGCGATATCGCGGGCGCGTACGGCTTTCGGCCGTACGCGCCCGCGATCACTTCCGCCGCTCCGATCAGTGGCAGCTCGTCAAGCTGAACCGGAAGGAGCTGTACCTGTTGTCATAGACGGCGTTGTAGGTCCGCCCGTCGCTCCATACGGTCTGGCTGTCGCCCCGCCAGAAGGAATCGGTGTAGAAGATGGGGTCGCAGCCCGAGGTGGCGCTGATCGAGGAGATCCGATCGTTGACCCCGGAGCCGTCCTGGAAGCGGTTGTTGCTGAAGTTGTTGTCGGCGGTGGTGAAACCGGCCACGGTGCCGCCTCCGCCGCGCCCCTCGTAGACGCACACCTGGTCGGTGCACGCCGCGTTGGCGGACGAGGCCGTGCCCGCGATGAGGGCGCCGCCGGCGAGGATCCCGGCGACGAGCGCGCGCTTGATGAATACCATGATCATCCCTTCGTGGGGTGAAGCCGGGAGCGGTCGCCCCCGGACACTCGTGGGGCAGGCGGTGCTCAGCCGGTCGCGCGTACGCGGGTGGCCGCCGCGACCTGGGCCGCCACCGCCTTCCTGACCTGCTCCAGGCGGGCGGCGTGCTCGCCGATCGCCTCGCGCTGGTAGGCGGCCTCGACGTTCGCCCACACCCGCGCCAGGCCGGTGCTCTCCTTGCAGCGCACGTCCGCGACGGCCGTGGCCCGCTCGCGCCGGGTGGGCTCCGCGCTCGCGAACCGGGGGTCGTTGTTGGCGTCGGACGGGGTCCGGTAGTGGTGGCCGGCGTCCTTCATGCACGCGGACCACGCGGCGAAGACCTGCCGGACGCGCTCGTCGGCCTGCGACCGGTTCCAGGTCAGGCCACGCAGATTCTGGACGAACTGCAGGTCGGGGGCGGGCCCCGCCGGGTTCAGGGCGTCGGCGGCCGCGCCCCGGCAGCCGCCCACCGGGACCTCCTTGCCGCCCAGCAGGTACGGCCCCCGCCCCGTGGCCGCGGTGACGTGCTCCGCCGGCAGGCTCTCGCCCTCGGACCGCCCCGGCGCGTCGGGCTCCGGCTGGTGGTAGCCCCGCGTACGGGCCGCCGCGGCGTCGGTGAGCAGGTACCGATCGCGGTTCGGCTCCGTGGTGACCGGCGTCGGCCGTTCGCCGCCGGTCCTGATCCCCAGCCGGGACATGCAGCTCCGGTACAGGATCGTGGAGGCGTCGGCGATGATCCGCTGCTGGGCCGGAGAGGGGGTGAAGGCGTCGAGCGGGAGCGTGAAACCGGGAACCGCCGGGTCGACGCGTTCGATCCCGGCCGGCTCACCCGCGGTCGTACGCGCCGCCGGCTCCGGTGAGAGCGCGCAGCCGGTGAGCGCCACCGCCGTCACGGTGAGCAGGACCCGTGACATCGGCGCGGTCGACGGCCGTTTCTGCTGCCTCATGATGTTCCTCGTGAATCGACGGCATGGCGGAAAGCCTGCGAATCGCCGGACGAGGATGCCCCTTGCTGGTTATTCGGGCGTGCCGAAATCAAGGCCAGAGCCACAATTCGGCGCGCTCGTGTTGATCCACCCGTCGACGACGGAATTCGTCGCCGGCAGGGAATCCTCCCCCGGATCACAGCGAATTCATGGAGTTTCGCGGTGCTGCGTCCAATCCCTCGGCCGATTCCCCGGCGTCCCCCGTGGAGCGTTGGGAGCGGACGCCCATCAACGTAGGCGGGCCGCCGCGTCGTCCGACAGTGGCAGGACGCGCAGAACAAACAAGGGGACCCGCTGAACAAACAAGGGTTCGCGCCGCAGCGTGGACGTTCCCGGCCGGTGGCCCGTCTAGCCTGGGTCAGGGCGTGCGGTCACCCGGTGGGGCCGCGTTCGGCGAGTGAGGGAGACGATGTCGGCGACGCGACTGCTGGTCCTCGGCGTGGTACGTCGGCTCGGCCTGGCACACGGCTATCTGGTCGGCGCCGAGCTGGAGTCGTGGGAGGCCGGGCAATGGGCCGGCCTCAGGTCGGGATCGATCTACCACGCACTGCGTCAACTGGCCAAGGACGGCCTGCTGGACACGACCGAGGTGCACGAGTGGCCCGGCCGCGTCGACTACGCAATCAACGACAAGGGTGAGGCGGAGTTCCTGCGGCTGCTCAGGTCCGCGTTGAGCGTGCCCGACCGGCGTCCGGAGGTGTTCGGCGCGGCCCTCGCGTTCCTGTCGGCGCTGCCGAAGGAGGAGACGATCGCGCTGCTCAAGGAGCGGTCGCGCGCCCTGGAGGACGAGGAGGCGCGGATCGTGACCGCGGCGCGGGAGGGCACGCGTCCGGAGCACCTGGCGGGGCTGTTCGACCTGCACGCGAAGCAGGCGGCGGGCGACGCGGCATGGACGCGCGGCCTGATCGTACGGCTGGAGCGGGGTGAGCCGCCGGCCTGAGCGGTCCGGCGCCGGTTTGACGGTGAGCGCGCGCATGCCTCATAGTTCGATAACCAAATTTGGTTAACCAAATTTGGTTACCCTCCGAAGGAGCTCCATGCGCGTCCCCACCGCAACAGCGGCACTCCTCCTCACCCTCACCCTGGCCCCACCGGCGGCCAACGCCGCCACCACCACCTGCGAGCCCATTCGCGCCGACGTGGCGATGACCTCCGGCGGCCCCGCCGACCAGCGGGTGGCCGGCACCCTGTGCCTGCCACGCGGCCGCGCCGCCACGGTCCAGTTGCTCATCCCCGGCGGCTTCTACGGCCAGGCGTACTGGCAGATGCGCGGCGACCGGCGGCGGCCCTCCTACGTCGAGACGATGACCATGGCCGGCTACGCCACCCTGGCCATCGACCGGCTCGGCACCGGCGCGAGCACCCACCCGCCCAGCACCCGCTTCACGCAGGACACCCACCAGATCGTCGTGCGCCGGCTCATCGACCGACTGCGCACGGGCCGCATCGGCGGCCATCGCTTCGCCAAGGTCGTCCTGGTCGGCCACTCGCTGGGCTCCACCCTGGCCCGCACGATCGCCGCCGCCCACCCGGCCGAGGTCGACGGCGTCATCCTCACCGGCGAGTCGAGCGCGCCCGACCAGAGCGCCTTCGAGAAGATGGGCGCGCAGATCCACCGCGCCGCCGACGATCCGCGCTTCGCCGGGCAGGGACTCGACGACGGCTACCTCACCACCCGCCCCGGCATGCGGGCCACCTGGTTCTACCACCGGCCCAACACGGCGCCCCACGCCATCGCCGCCGACGAGGCCGCCAAGACCACCGACGTCTTCCCGCCGGGCGACTCCTACACCCCGCCCTCCATCAACAAGAACATCCAGGTGCCGGTGCTGATCGTCAACGGCGAACACGACCGGCTGCTCCTCCCGGCCCGCTCCTCCGCCGCGCTGCGCGCCCAGGAGGCCCCGTTCTACGGCCCCCGTGCCAAACTGGAGGCCATGGTCGTTCCTGACACCGGGCATGTGCTCAACCTGCACCGCACCGCGTCCACCTGGTTCTCCAAGGTCCGCGACTGGGCCGACCGTCGCGTGGGCGGGGCCGCCCGATGAGCTCCGAGCCCCTCGACAGCCCGACCGGGTGGGTGGCCGACCACGTCAGGAAATACGTCGAGACCGACGGCGCCCGCGGTCACGTCTTCCATGGCGCGCCCACCCTGCTGATCACCACCACCGGCCGCCGCTCAGGGCTGCCCCGCCGGACCGCGCTCATCTACGGCCGCGACGACGAGCGCTATCTGGTGGTCGCCTCCAACGGAGGCGCCGACGACCATCCGCTCTGGTTCCACAACCTGCTCGCCCAGCCGCGGGTGCGGATTCAGGTCGGCGCCGACGTGTTCGACGCGGTGGCCCGACCGGCGACCGGGGATGAGCGGCCCCGCCTGTGGGAGATCATGGCGGAGCTCTGGCCGAACTACACGGGCTACCAGCGCAAGGCGGCCAGGGAGATCCCGGTCGTGGTCATCGAACGCTCCTGATCCGGGCCCTGCGTCACCTGCGCTGCGTGACCAGCCCCGCGTCACCTGCGCGCGGTGCGGATGGTCAGGCGGCCGTAGGGGAGCTCGCCGGTGATCTGGACGTGGAGCCGGCCCGGACGCGGGGTGCCCGCCACCTTGGAGCGCACGCTGCCCCATTCGGTGCGCACCCCGTCGGCGTTCGCGCTCGCGCCGGCGGGCAGGATGATCGTGGCGCCGCCGTACGTGAGCCGGAGCTCGATGTCGACCCGTGCATGCCGGACGAGGGCCCGGGACAGGTCGAGCCGCACCCTGCCGTACTCGGAGTCGATGCGCAGGTGGCGCGGCACCTGCCAGTCGCCCGCCCGGACGATCTGCCCGCCGGTGGACCCGAGCCGGACCGTCTCGTCCGGCAGGTCGCCGACGATGGGCCGCAACTCCTGGAAGGAGGTGGCGGTGAGCGCCAGTTCGAGGCGCTGCTCCAGCTCGGCCGGGGTGAGCCGGCCGTCCGCGTACGCCTGCTGGACCAGCTCCACCGCCGTGTCACGATCCTGGTCGGAGACGTGCGCCGTGGCGCGGTTCATCGGCTGACGGCTCTCTTGTACAGCCGCGTGGCCAGCGGCACGAACACGATCAGGATCACGATCGACCACGCGAACGACACCGGCACCGCGTGCCGCAGCGGCCAGGCGGTGGGCGCGGGAATGGCCGGGCTGATGTTCCCGAACAGCTCGCGCGCGGCCTGGACGAGCGTGGAGACCGGGTTCCATTCGGCGATCGGCCTCAGCGCCCCGGGCAGGCGTGCGCTGTCGACGAAGGCGTTGGACAGGAAGGTCAGCGGGAACGACACGATGGTGGCCACGTTGTTGAAGGTCTCAGGCGTGCGCAGGGCCAGCGCGACCGTCGCCGTCACCCAGGAGAAGGCGTAGGAGAACAGCAGCAGCATCACGAATCCCAGCGCGGCCTCAAGCGGCGAGGTGTGGACCCGCCACCCGACGATCAGTCCGACGAGCGCCATCGTGGTCACGCTGGTCACGTTCATGATCACGTCGCTGACGGTCTGGCCGGTCAGCACCGCCGAGGGGGACATCGGCAGCGTGCGGAACCGGTCGAAGATGCCCTTCTGCAGGTCCTGCGTCAGCGTGTAGCCGGTGATCTGCGCGCTCATGACGATCGTCATGACGAAGATCCCGGGGAGCAGGTATTCGCCGTACGACATGCCGGGCAGGTCGATCATGCTGCCGAAGATGTAGGTGAAGAGCAGCACGAACACGATCGGCAGCATGATGACGCCGCCCAGCAGGTCGGGGGCTCGCCGGATCTTCAACGCGTTGCGCTTGGCGATCGTCACGCCGTCGGCGACGGCCATCTGCAGGGTGTTCATCGGACGGTCTCCTTGGTCTTCTCGTCGGCCTGGTGTCCCGTGAGGGTCAGGAACACGTCGTCCAGGGTCGGCCGGCGCAGCCCGGCATCGCGTACGACGATCCGCTCGGCGGCCAGGTGGCCGAGCGCCTGGGTCAGGGCGGCGACGCCGCCGGCGACCGGGATCGTCACCTGGAGGGTGGCGGCGTCGCTCTGCGGCTCGCCCACGGCCAGCGGCGCCAGCGTCCGCGTGGCGGTCGCCAGGTCGGCCAGGTTCGTCACCGACAGTTCGATCCGGTCGCCGCCGACCTGGGCCTTGAGTTCGTCGGCGGTGCCGAGCGCGATCACGTGGCCGTGGTCGACCACCGCGATGCGGTCGGCGAGCCGGTCGGCCTCCTCCATGTACTGGGTGGTGAGCAGCACCGTCGTGCCGCCCGTGACGAGCTCGGAGATGACGTCCCACAGGCCCGCCCGGGCCCGCGGGTCCAGGCCCGTGGTGGGCTCGTCGAGGAACAGCACCGGCGGGTTGGCGACCAGGGCGCCGGCCAGGTCGAGCCGCCGCCGCATGCCGCCCGAGTAACCCTGCACCGGCCGGTCGGCCGCGTCCGTCAGGTCGAAGCGGTCGAGCAGTTCGCGGGCGCGCTGTCGGCTGCGCTTGACGCCCAGGTGGTAGAGACGGCCGACCATCTCCAGGTTCTCGGCGCCCGTGAGGTGGTCGTCGACGGCGGCGTACTGGCCCGAGGCGCCGATGTGGGCGCGCAGCGCCTGCGCGTCGCGTACGACGTCGAACCCGGCCACCGTGGCCCGCCCGGCGTCCGGCTTCAGTAACGTGGTCAAGATCCGTACGGTGGTGGTCTTGCCGGCGCCGTTCGGGCCGAGCAGCCCGAACACCGTCCCCTCGGGAACGGTCAGATCCATTCCGTCGAGGGCGGTCACGTTGCCGTACGTCTTGACCAGACCCTCGGCCACTATCGCGTCAGGCATGACAATCTCCTTCGTCGTCAGGAATGGTGGATGGCGATGTCGCCGTAGGTGGTGTGCGCCCGCACCTCGACGACCTGGTCGGACGGGCCGGGGCCGTCGCTGGGGGCCAGCGAGACGTCCACGGTTCCGTACGTCGAGCTCACGTCCAGCCACGCGGCGGTGCCCTCGCGGATCCCGAGCTCCAGCCCGCCGCCGGTGGTCTCCATGACGACCGAGCCGGACACGATCTCGCCGATCCGCACGCTGCCGTACGCGGTCTTGGCGGCCACGCCGTCCAGGGCGCGGTCGACGGTGCTGTCGCCGTGGGCGGAGTTCAGCCGCAGCTCGCCGGTGATCTCGCGCAGGCGGATCTCTCCGTGGGAGTTCCTGATCACCGCCGTGCCGTCGATCTCGCCGATGCGGATGCTGCCGTGGGTCGTCGTGACGTCGGCGTGCCCGGACGACCGGGTCACCGAGATGTCGCCGTGCGTCGTCTTCAGCCGCAGCCGGCCGGCCTGTTCCACCCGGATGTCGCCGTACGAGGTGGTGAACGTCACCTCGCCGACCGGCCCCCGGCAGCGCAGGCCCGCCGCGCTCTTGGCGTCCACGTGGGAGCCCGCCGGCAGGTCGATCGTCACGTCGATCGAGCCGTCGCCGTGCAGCAGCGAGCGGGCCCAGCTCGTGGGGGACTCCACGAGTTTGTCGAGCGAGAGGCCCCAGCCGGACGTCGACCCGGCCCAGTCCTTGTCCGTCCGCACCAGGAGACGGCCGTCGGTGTACTCGATCTCGGTGTGCTGGGCGGCCTGCACGTCGGCGTCGTTGTGCGCGTCGCTCGGGCGGACCTCGACGACGGTGTCGGCGCGGTCGCTCGCGTTGATCCGGATGGTGGCGGTCGCCGTGTCGATGGTGACGAGAATGGGTTCGGGGGTGTCGAAGGCCGGCATCGCGGTCCCCTTGTCGTAGGTTTGCATGGTCGTCAGCGCACCCAGCCGCTGTAGCGCTTGCCGCTCTGCTGAGCCGGGCCCCGGCCGGCGGACCGGCCCGCCTGGCCGGGGTCGAGCGCGGCGGAGACGGCGCGGACCAGCCAGGCGTTGACCGACAGCCCGTCCCGGGCGGCCGCCTCTTCGATGCGCGGCTTGAGCTGCTCGGGGACCCGGAGCGAGATCCGGGACGTGCCGCCCTCTTCGGTGTCCGGTTGCGGCGGTGGCGGGGCGGGTGGCGGGGCGGACGGCCGGCCTCTTTCGCCTTCGTCCTCGAACGACCCGCCGGGCGTCGATGGCGTCACGACGAAGCCGGGGTCGCGGCCGCGCAGGCGCACCTCGACCGAGCCCGGCGCGAGATCGCGGGTGATTTCGTCCGCGGCGGCGGACAGGGCCTCCAGCAGCGCGAGGCGGGTGGCCGACTCGAGCGTCGCGGCGAGCCGCTCGGCCAGCGCGCGAGCCTCCTCGCCGCCGGCCGCGGCGGCGATCGCCAGTTCGCGGCGGAGGTGATCGACGTACGGAGCAAGGTCCATGGCGTCACTATGACATCATGATGGCGTCAACTCAACCCATAGTCGTGAATGGGTGACGTCATCGAGGCGTCATGACCCGCCGTCCCGGCCGGGAGAACGACGGTACGGGGCCGTTACCAGCGCGGACACGGCCAGGTCTCGGCGGTTGCCGGAGGCGTCGTCGGGCAGGCCGGGACTCGCCGCCGACCCCTCCCGGCGGGACGGTGACCAGCGCCGCTCCCGTCAGGCGAGCAGGAGCGCGTTCGCCGGGGTGATTCGCCGAGGCCGAGGGCGGCGACGGCCGCCTGGCGGATGGTCGCCGGCACGCCGACCAGGGCGAACGCCTGCGTCAGCGGATGGCTCAGAACCCCGCGCACGGCCGGAGTCGGAAGGATGGGAGGGTCGGATTCGTCCTCCGGCGCGAGCTTCGCGCCCTGTGAGGCTCAGCCGAGGGGAGTCCGGACGAGCGCGGAGCCAGACCCCCGACCGGTCCGGGGATCTGGCGTCCCGTGGTCAGCGCGCGCTGGAGGCCGCGCGATAGTGCAGGTCCTGTACGTACGGCGCCGCGGTGATCGCGTACGGCGAGACGACCTTGGCGACCGTGGCGGAACCCCTGGTCACCGTGGCCGAGGCGGTGCCCGCCTGCAGCGGGAGCGTCTTGGCCGACACTCCGGCGGGCGCGTCATAGGTCTGCGTCGTGCCGCCGACCGTGACGGACACCTTGCCCGCCGCGGTCAGCATGGTCAGCACCTCGACCGTGTCGCGGGCCGCCGTGCTGCCACCGCGCAGCTTCATGAGCTTGGTCTGCGCGTACGACGGCGCCGCCGCGACCGGCTGGATCCTGTGGGTCAGGTACGCCACGTCCTTGGTGACCTTCGGGCAGCCGAGCTTGTAGCAGGTCAGGTAGTAGGCGTTGATGTCCAGATAGGTCCACCCCGCGTTCCTGGAGGGGGCGAACTGGGTGTTCTCCGAGTAGTCGTTCCAGGTGGTGAGCTGGACCCAGTCGGCCTTGCCGTCGATCGCACCCTTCCACGAGGCCCGGAGGTTCTCGGTGTTGCCGGCCTCGTCGAAGATGCCCTGGTTCGGACGCTCGTCCTGGACCGACACCGGCTGCATCCAGATCTTGTCCATGCCGTGGGCGCGGTCGATGTTGGTGCCCAGGCCGGCGTTGCCCGCCGGGTTGCGGTTGCCCCAGTTCGAGAAGCCGTAGCTGATCGAGGCGAAGGCGTCACGGTGCTTGTTGAAGTCGAGGAAGCAGGGCACCAGGGCCACCTTGATCCCGTGCTCCGTCTCCATGGTCTTCATCCAGTCGGACCACCAGGCGGCGGTCCGGCCTTCGGCCTTGAACGGCGCCACGACCAGGCGGTTGTCGGCGAGGCGATAGACCGACTTCGAGGCGGCGAGCTTGGCCATGGCCGTGGCCAGTGCGGCGCCGTCCACCGAGGCCAGTCCGTTGGTGTCCGGCATGAGCACGATCTTGAAGCCGGGGTCGACGGCTTCGGCGGCCTTGATGAGGTTCTGCACCCGGGTCCAGTGCGCGCTGGTCACCGACAGGATGTCGACGGTGAAGCCGTCCAGCCCTGCGGCGATGGCCTGCTTCACCTCGGTCTTGAAGTCCGCCACCGCGTAGTCGCCGGTGAGCGGGCCACGTCCCAGCGGCCGGTCGCGGAGCAGGCCGCCGTACGCGGCGTGCTTGCCGCTCTCGCCTTCCGGCTTGAGGTAGTTCCTGGCGTAGTAATCGTTTTCCGGTGCCTGGTTGTCGAGCGAGAGCGGGTAGGGGGTGAAGTAGTGCGCGAAGACCTTCTTGCCCGAGGCCCGCAGCGCCGCCGTACCGGCGAGGGTGAAGGGCAGCGGCCCGTCGGTCTGCTCGTCCTCCCCGCTCCCCTCGGTGTAGGTGACGGTGAGCTTCGGCCCGCGGTTCCCGGTCTCACGCGAGGACATCAGGACGGTCGTCGTGGCGGACGTCCCCGTGAGGGCGAACGCGTAAGTGCCGTCACCCTCGACGGCGGACGAGACGTCCAGTTTGGCCGTCGCGCCGGTCGTGAAGCCCGTGTGCGAGGCGATGACGCTCTCGCCGACGGCCGGCCGGGTGTTCCAGGTCGTGGCGGCCTCGGTCCACGAGCCCGTCACCTGGCGGGCGGAGACGGTGGTGTCGGTCGTCCTGGCGGAGACGACGTCGAGGGTGACCTTGACGTCCTCGGCGTCCTCCGGGATGCCGGTGACCTTGAAGCGGGCCAGGGCGATGCGCTGCCCCGCGGTGGCGCTGCCGCAGCCGGCGCCGCAGACGCTCACCCAGGTCGCGGCGGCGAAGCTCTTGGCGGGTTCGGCCTGGCTGATGAACACGTCCTCCGCGGCGGCGAAGGTCACGCTGACCGGTGCCGCGGCGGACGCCGGTAAGGGCGCGACGACAGCGGTGCCCAGCGTGGCGAGGCCCGCCACCGTTGCCAGGAGCGCCCGATATCGGTTGATCATGAAACTCCCTTGACTCTCGATACGGCTCCGCCGAAGCGGAGCCGCCTTGCGTGGCCAAGGATGGAACAGATCAAGCCTCTGTTCCGACCATTCCGGATAAATGATCATATTTGGAACGTTGCCAGTTTTCCGGGACACGCGGTGTCATGTCGCCTTCCGCGCGGATGGCAGCCGCATGTGCCGGCTGAGCACCGACCGTGCCGTACGTACGTCGACCAGCGCGAGGCCGGACCCCAGCGCCGCCTCGGCGATCGCATGGGCGTTCACCCCGCTGATCGTCGAGGCGCGGGCGCCGAGCGCGCTCCCGAGCGCGGCCAGATCGGGAGGCGGCACGATGGCCGCGCCGGCGTCGCCGCCTTCCAGGTTGAGTCGCTGATACTCGGTGCCCAGAGCCTGGTCGTTGAGGACGAACACGGTCAGATCCGCTCCGGCCCGCGCCGCCGTGTCGAGCTCCGCCGCGTGCATCATGAACGCGGCGTCCCCTTCGAAGACCACGGTCTTGCGCCCGGGAGCGCCGAGTGCCACGCCGATCGCCGTCGTGAGCGCCTGCCCGATGGACCCGAAACCCTGCGCGGCGAAGAACCGGCCCTTCGCTGGCGCGGTGACGAACGCGGCGGCGAAGCCCGAGCAGTGCCCGTTGCTGATGACCACGTTCGCGTCTTCGGGGATGTGCTCGTCGATCTCCGCCAGCGCCCGCCGGGGATCGACCGTGCCGTCCGGGATCGGCGGGGCGAAGTCGCGCAGGTCCCCACGCCAGCAGTCGGCGGACGGGCCGACCGGTGTGAACCACGGCTGCCGGCCGGCCGCGGAGCGCGTCAGGGAGACCACCTGCTCCAGGGTTCCGGCCGCGTCGCCGTGCAGGGTCTCGGTCTTCCCGGCGCCGGCGGACTCGCTGACGACTCTCACGACGTGGGCCTCGGCGAACAGACGCGCCGATTGCGTGGTGCTGCGGCCCATGGTGGCGCCGATCGCCACGACCAGGTCGGCGCGACCCAGGACGCGCTCGGCCGCGGGATGCGCCAGCCCTCCGGCGATCCCCAGGTCGAGACGGTGGCCGTCGAACAGCCCCTTGGCGGGCAGCGTCGTCGCCAGACCGGCGCCGAAGCGGTCGGCCAGCGTCCGCAGCAGGCCGGGGGACACACCGTCCACGGCGCCGCGCCCCGCGATCAGCACGGGACGCGCCGATGCGGCGAGAAGGCGGGCCAGCCGTCCGGCGGCGGCCACGTCGTCGCCGCGCGGGGGCGGCGCGTGGGTGCGGCAGGGCGCGACGCTCTGCTCGTCCACGGGGGAGGTCAGGAGGTCGGCGGCGACGCCGAGCACGACGGGCCTCGACTCGGCCCGCGCGCGGGCGATCGCGTCGCCGAAGGCCGCGGCCGGGCTCTCACCTGGCGTCATCCGCCGGTAGACCGCCTCGCACGAGGCGGCGAAGGAGGCCTGGTCGAAGGTCTGGGCTCCCTGATAGCCCGCGGGCGTCTCCGCCGCGACGAGGACGAGTGGCGACCGGTTGCGGGCGGCCACGAGCAACGAGGTCGCCACGTGGCTGAGCCCGGGACCGTGCGTCACCGAGCAGATCCCGGTACGTCCCGACGACCACCCGTATCCCTCGGCCATGGCCACCGCCGCGCTCTCGTGCCGGACCTCGACCACATCCACCCCGCGGCGCCGGAGCGCGATGAACAGGTGCATGTTGCCGTCGCCCATGAGGCCGAAGACATGGGTGCACCCGGTTTCCGCGACGGCCTCGGCGAACGCCTGCGCGTGGGTGGGAGTGATGCCGCCGGGCGCGCTCAAATCGCATGCCTCCTGAATCCGTGGCTGCCCATGAAGAATCTCCTTGAAATGCACGAGGTCACCTACCGGCCGCCCGCGACAAATGCTCCGAGAAGAACGGGAGCACTTTCGTCTCGATTCGCTCGGGAATTCGGTTGGTGTGATTGCCGCGGTAGATTTCGAAGGTGTGCGGAACGCCGTAGTCGCTCAGAATGCGATCGAACTCGGTGAGATTCGCCGCGATGTTCGTGTCCTGGTCGCCGACGTCGAAGGCGATGTCCTGCCTCCTCAGGTTGCCGACGTACTGGTCGACCATGGCCAGCGGCCGGTTGGCGGTCATCCGGGCCAGGACCGACGCCTGGGGCTCGCCGTTCCTGAAGGGCGAGTCGTAGTAGAGCGGCGGGTTCTTGGGGTTGGGCGCCCACGACGCCGCCGCGGCGACCGCGCTCCTGATGCTCGCGGGGATCTGGCTGTAGTGCTCGGGCGGCGCCTTGAGCGCCTCGAACGCGGCGATCTCCTCCGGGGTGTCCGGGATGTTGCTGGTGGGCGAGATGCAGCACGAACTCAGCACGTAGAGCGCCGAGAAGACGTCGGGGTGCTTCATGCCGATTCTCAACGCACCGTAGCCGCCCATGGAGTGACCTGCCAGTCCGCGGGCCTCGGGGCGGCGGATCGTGCGGAAGTGCGCGTCGACGTACGACACCAGTTCCCGCGCGACGAAGGTCTCCCAGTCGCCGGTGGTCGCCCCGCTGGAGTAGTTGCCGCCCCCATAGACGGTCATCGCGTTCGGCGTGACGATGATCATCTCTTTCGAGGCGCCGGCCCGGATCGCCCGATCGGCGAGGGTCGGGATGTGCGTCCCCGCCCCTGGCCCGAAGTAGCTCAGATCCGTCTCCGTGAACCCGTGCAGCATGTAGAGGACTGGGTAGCTCCGGCCCGACCGGTAACCGGGAGGCAGGTAGATCGAGACGTCGCGGTCGGGTGAGTCGCCCTCGAGGTTTCTCTCCAGTGATTTCGCGTGCACCTGGACGCGTACGACGGTGCCGGTCGCGCTCTGCTCCGGCCGGGCCGGGGGTGTGCTCCGTTCGGCCGCCGCGCGCTGCTGGGGAATGCCCACGGAAATGGCGGCGAGAACACCGGCCAGCACTATTCTGCCGCCCCGCGTCCTGCGATTGGTCATGCTGCCTCCTGGTGCCGGGCATTTCACTATGTGCCTTGTTCGCCGGTGTCTCCATAGGGAAGTCGATACGGCCGGATAATTCAATGCGTCAAAGAGAAGGATTCGTGATCGACCGATAAGGCGCGGTCACCGGGGCAGATGCCGGCGGACCTGGGCCGGCAGGACGGCGGCGCCGGCCCCGGCGAGGACGGCGAGCGCGACGCAGGCCACCGGCAGCGAGAACGCCCCGGTCAGCGCCGCCACCGCGAGCGGGGCGACGGAGGGCCCGAGATCGGTCGTCAGCCGCCACGAGCTGAGGAACGGCGCGGGCGAGCGCGGGTCGGCCAGATCCGACCCCATGGTGGCGACGACACCGCTGCTCCACCCGTTGGCCACCGCCATCACCAGCGTGCTGGACAGGTGCCACCAGGGCCCGCCGGGCAGGTGTGCCGCGAGCGCGAGACCGAGGTGCGACAGCCCGAACGCGATGAGAGCCGGCACCGCGACCGCCAGCCGCCCCCAGCGGTCGGTCACCACCCCGCCCAGGTAGAACAGCGAGAAGTCGATCCCCGACGCGACCCCCACGATGAGCGCGATCGTCACGTCGTCGAAGCCGGCGGCGGCGCCCACGAGGGGCACGAGTATCCGCCGGGTGCCGCGCAGCGTGCTGATGACGGAGATGGTCAGGCCGAGCGTCAGCAGGACGTCGCGGCGCTCCCACATCGTGCGGAACACCCGCGGATCCGCTCCGGCTCCGGCGTCGTCCCGCGCTCCGGCCGGAAAGGGGGTCAGCGCCACGACGACGGCCAGGATGCCGGACGCCCCCACGACGGTCAGGAAGCCGCCGCGTACGTCGCCGGTGAGATGCAGGGCGGCGGCCGCGAGGAACGGCCCGGCGAACATGCCCAGCCGCGTGGACCCGGCGAGGACGGAGAGCGACCGGCCACGGACCTCGACCGGGACGGCCACGGTGACCCACGCGTGGCGGGCCATGGCGAAGACGGCGACCCCGCCCCCGATCAGCAGCGCGGCGGCGGTCAGGACCACCAGGGACGGGGCGAGGTAGGCCCCGAGCCCGCCGAGCATCGTGGCCGCCGTCGACGCGAGCATGACCGGCCGCTCCCCGAACCTGGCTACCAGCCACCCGGCGGGCAGCGCCATCGCCAGTTGACCGACGGTCGTCATGGCGGCGACCACGGCCCCCATGGCGGTGGACCCCGTCAGCGACATGGCGGCCAGCGGGAGGACGGGAATCACCGCGCCCTGCCCGCAGCCGTGCAGGACGTTCGGGATCAGGACGGTCGGCACCAGGTCGCGCCACGGCACCTTCGGTCGCGGGGTGGTCGTCAAGCCGGCCCCGCAACGGGCGGCCACGCGTGACGACGATCGCTGGGCACATCCATGGAACTCCTCAACGGCATCCGGCGTAGGCTCGACGGTACGAGAGATTGTTGACAATGTGAAGAACAATTTTGGCGATCGTCTACGCGGACGGACCGATAAGCCCAGCCTTATCGGTCGAGTAGTAAGTCAACGCTTTTGGGGTCTGACGTCCGGTTCTAGTGTTTCTGGCAAGTTACGCGGAGGCCATCTCGTGCTCAGTGAGGAATGCATCCGAATGTGGAAGCCGATAACCATGAGGCTCAGAACGGTACTCGTCGGATCCGTGGCCGTGAGCTCCCTGCTGCTCGCGGGATGCGGGAGCGCCGGCGATGGGGCGGACGTCGCGAACCTGCCCAACAGCGCCGCCGCCGCGGGCGGCCTTGACGCCCTGGTGCAGAAGGCCAAGGAGGAGGGCGAGCTCAGCCTGTACGCGGCCACCACGGAGAAGTCCACCACCGCCTGGGCCAAGCATTTCGAGCAGAAGTACGGGATCCCCGTCAAGCTCTACCGGGACGGCAGCACCACCCTCTTCCAGAAATGGGCGCAGGAGGTGGGCGGTGGTGTCGACAACGCCGACATCGTCATCCAGAACGTCTACCAGCTCTGGCAGGACGCCAAGACCAAGGGCTGGATCACCGGCTACAAGAGCGCCAACTACGACGGCTACGACTTCGAGAAGGTCCTGCCCGGCACCGGCCTGGCGGGGGTCGTCTACCCTCTGCACCAGAGCATCGGCGCGGTGGCGTGGAACACCAAGGTGACCACGCCCGCCCAGCAGGAGCTGCTGCGCAAGGATCCGGTGGCCGCGCTGACGGACCCCTCGTTCAAGGGCCAGATCGCCCTCGGCGACACCGGCGGCGCGACCACCGGCGGAAACTACGCCAACGTCATCCTCCACCAGGCGGACAGGTACGGCTGGAAGTGGCTGGAAGGCGTCGCGGCCAACGACCCGGCGCTCTTCGAAAGCCAGATCCCCATCGCCGAGCAGCTCGTGAAGGGCGAGTACGCCCTGACCTTCGGCACCGACACGCTGTACAACGACTACATCGCCAAGGGAGCCCCCATCGAGTACAAGTACCCGGACCCGACGAACGCCGCCCTCTGGATGATCGGGCTCCCGACCCGCACCCCGCACCCGTACGCAGCCCGTCTCTTCCTGGAATGGGCCACCTCCGACGAGGGCCACGACCTCATGGCCACCCTCGGCTCGGGCCTCGGCACCCGCACCGGATGGGCCGACGAACGCGCGATCGCCAGGCAACCGTGGTACGCCGACCCCGTCATCTGGTACGGCATGGCCGCCGCGCCCGAGCTCCAGGGAAAGGGCTTCGCCGACTTCGTGAGCAAGGTGAACGCCACCCTCGGCAAATGACGGATCCCACGGGCGGCCGGACGGCCGCCGGTCCACCGGCAACGCGTGGACCGGCGGCCGTCTTCGGCGTGCCGGAGCCCACGCGACCTCCCCACCTCGACGAATAGGATGCGACGATGACGCCCCCAAGCAGCGATTGGCGGCACACCAGCCGCCAGAGGCTCATCGCGGGCCTGACGTTCGACCAGCTCTACACCTTCCAGACACTGGCCCGCGCCGGCTCGTTCCGGGCCGCCGCCGCCGAGCTGATGCTCACCCAGCCGGCCGTCTCGCAGCGCATCCGCCACCTGGAACACCTGCTGGGCTGCACCCTGTTCGAGCGCCGGCAGGGCGCGCGGTCGGAGGTGACGGCGGCCGGCCGGGAGCTGATGAGCTTCGCGGAGGACATGCTCGGGCGCGCCGATCAGTTCCACCACCGGCTCGAGCAGATGAAGGACCTCCCCGAGAACTCCACGCTCACGGTGGTCAGCGACTCCGACCACATCAAGCATCTGCTGGTCGAAGCCGTGATGGCCATGAAGGAGGCGGCGCCGTCCATCCGCGTGATCATCAAGCACGAGCCGTCGCGGCAGGCGTGCACGCGAACCCTGTCCGAGGGCCAGGCCGACCTGGGCATCTGCCGCTATCCGGCGCCCAGCGAGTTCCCGAGTCTCGGGATGATCGAGGAGCGGATGTATCTGTACGCCCGCCCGGACGACCCGATCCACCTGCTGGCGGAGGGCGACCGGATCGGCCACCTCGGGCAGGCGGACTTCGCGACCTTCGCCGAGGGGATGCGCAGCCGCCAGCTCGTGGAACGCTGGGCGGAGAAGGTCGGCGCGTCGCTGCGGATCGTCCTGGAGTCCCGTGGCCTGGAGGCGATGCGCACCTACGTCACCCGAGGGCTGGCCCTGGCGATCCTGCCGGAGTTCTGCGTGGGGGAGGACCTGCGCGGCGGACAGCTCCGAGCCGTCGAGGCGCCGGGCCTTCCCCTGCTCAGGCGTGCCGTCATCCTGACCCCACCTGACCGGGAGGTCGCCCCCGCGACCCATGCGTTCCTCGGCATGCTGCCGGTCAAGCTCGGCGCGTCACTGACCGCCGCGCCGCCCTCGGTGCCGGTGACCGCCTGACCAGCGGGTCTCAGCTTCCGAGCACCGTGGTCGGCTCGCCGGCGGCGTCCTCATGCGCGGAAGGGGCCGGGTCGCCGGCGTCCTCCCGGTGGAACCAGGTCAGGTTCTCCGGGGTGACGAGCAGGGTCTGCTCGGCGCCGATCTCCGGCGGCCGGGACGTCGGCCCGGTGACCGCCTGCACGCGTAGCCGGTGCCGGCCGGCCTCGTACGTGCGCTCGAAGTGATCGCCGAGGAACTCGCTCGAGACGAGCCGGGCCCTGAACGTGTTCCCGCCGGACGAGGCGGTGCCCGTCTCCTCCGGCACGCGTACCCACTCGGGGCGGAAGACGACGGAGATCGCGTCACCCTTCGCGGGGCAGTCGGCCGCCGTGGCGCGGGCGATGTCGAGCACCGTCCCCGGCCCGAGACCGGTGACCTCCACCGTGAAGGCGTGGGCGCCGACGTCGGCCACCGTGCCGGGCACGACGTTGGCCTCGCCGACGAACGTCGCGACGAACGCGTTCTCCGGCCGGTGGTAGAGCGCCCACGGGTCGCCGACCTGCTGGATGACGCCCTGGTTCATGACCACCACGCGGTCGGACATGGACAGCGCCTCGGACTGGTCGTGCGTCACGTAGAGCACGGTGATCCCGGTCCTGCGCTGGATCTGCCGAATCTCGTCGCGCATCCTGGCCCGGAGCTGGGCGTCCAGGTTGCTCAGCGGCTCGTCCATGAGCACCAGGCTCGGTTCCGTGGCCAGCGCGCGGGCCAGGGCGACGCGTTGCTGCTGCCCGCCGCTGAGGTCGGTCGCGTGCCTGCCGGCGAACTCTCCGAGGCCGACCAGGTCCAGCATCTGCTGGGCCTTGGTGCGGGCCTGGGCCCTGGGCATCTTCTTCGCCTTGAGGCCGTACATGACGTTCTCGAGCGTCGTCATGTGCGGCCACACGGCATAGGACTGGAAGACCATGTTGATGTCCCGCTTGTGCGGCGGGATGTTGACGGCGGGGGAGTAGAGCCGCGCACCGCCCAGGGTGATCTCCCCGGACTGCGGGACGTGCAGCCCGGCGACGCAGCGCAGCGTCGTTGTCTTCCCGCAGCCGCTGGGGCCCAGGAGGGTGACGAACTCGGAGCGGCCGATCTCCAGATTGACGTCGGAGACCGCCCGCGCGCGGCCGTAGCCGGCGAAGAGCCCCTTGACCACCAGGCCGTCGTCCACTGATCCGTTCACCTCGTTCATGTCTTTCTTGCGGTGTCGTCCGCGCCCATCAGACGCGGTTGTGCAGGTTGCCGGGGCGGAGCACGGCCCGCATGATGACGATCCACGCGATCATGAGGACGGTCTCGATCAGGCCGACCACGGCGGCCGCCGGCAGCGAGGCCTGCTGGGCGTAGTTGAAGGACAGGATGGACAGCAGCATGGTGTCGGGGGTGTAGAGCAGGATCGCGGTGTTGATCTCGCGGACCGTGAACAGGAAGACCATGATGACGGCGGCCGCTATCGACGGCCGCATCAGCGGCAGCAGCACGGTGGACACCATCCGGGCCCGGCTCGCCCCGCACATCCGCGAGGCCTCCTCCAGGGACTTGTCGATCTGGGCGAAGCCGTTGCCCGTGACGCGGGTGGCGTGCGGCAGGTACGACGCCACGTACGCGACCACCATGACCGCCAGCGTGCCGTAGAGCGGCGTGCCCAGGTACAGGGCGAACACGCCGGTGGCGAAGACGATCCCCGGGACGGCCAGGGGCGCCATCGCGACGGAGTTCAGCAGCCCCGAACCCCGGTGCCGCACCCGCTCCGTCACGTACGACGTCAGCGTCCCCACCGCGACGGCCGCGAGGGCCGTCGCCACGGAGACCACCACCGTGTTGACCAGCGCGCCCTTCAATTCGGGCGTCGACAGGACCCCCATGAAGACCTCGGTGGTGAACCGGATCTCGTCCAGACTGCTCGACGTGCTGAAGGCGCGCAGGCTCAGAGCGGCGTACGGCAGGATCGTGGTCACGAGGGCGTAGACGACGAGCAGGAGGATCACCGCGTACCTGCTCCCGCCCAGGTGGATCCTCTTCCTGTTCTGGGACTTGCCGGTGACGGTGACGAACTTCGACGACTGCCGCAGGCCGCGCTGGTACAGCCACAGGCCGACCACGCTGAGCAGCACCAGCATCGTGCCCAGGGCGGCCGCGAGGGCGTAGTCGCTCGGATAGCCGTTGGTGGCCCGGTAGACCGTCACGGCCAGGGGCCGGAAGCTCATCTTCGCGCCCAGCAGCGCGGGCACCGAGAACATCCCGGTCGCGCTCACGGTGACGAACATGACCGACGACAGCATCGCGTGCCGGACGGCCGGCAAGGAGATGCGCAGCGCCGTCTGCAGGGTGCCGCGCCCGTTCATGTGCGAGGCCTCCTCCAGGCTCGCGTCCATGTTCTGCAAGCTGCCCGACACCAGCAGGTAGCCGTACGGCACGTAGTGGAGCGCCAGGATGACGATCAGCCACTCGAACGTCATGACGTTGATCGAGGCCCAGGCCGGCAGGCCGAGGTCACGCGCGAGCTGGTTCAGCAGCCCGGTACGCGGCGCCCCCAGCTCCAGGAACGCCAGAGCGCCGATGAACGGCGACAGGAACAGCGGCGCGATCACGACGAGCTCGAACAACCGCCGCATCGGCACGTCCGTGCGCGCCAGGATCCAGGCCAGCGCGGCGCCCAGAGCCGTGGCCAGGACCCCGCAGGCCAGCGACATCCCCATGGTCTCGGCCAGGACCCGCCAGATCTGGGGCGAGCCGTACGAGTTCGCCAGCGCCTCCAGCGTGAAGGTGGCCAGCGGGTCGCGGGGATTCTCCGAGATCGCGCCGATCAGCACCAGCGCGGTCGGCAGGAACACCAGAAAGGTGAGGAGCAGGATGACGAGGACGATGAGCGCCCGATTGCCCCGCGGACCTCTTCCGGGCGACGTGCGCCTCATCCGCAAAACCTCCAGATCCGTGATCGAGCGATGGTCAGCCGTCAAGCCGCAGTCTGCCGACCCCTCCATCGATCTCGATCGCCGTATCGTACTCAGCCGAAAGGTGCCGGTATCGCTCCAGGACGCGGGCGCCGTTGACCTGGTCCGCGGCGAGGGGCCGGCCCTCGGTCAGCGGATGTCGCGCCGACTTGCCGGTCTGGCGAGTGATCTTCGCCTCCTTGGACACCTCCCGGCCGAGCTCGACCGGGTGGAGCGTGACGCCGGTGAGTCTGCCGCCGGTGAAGCCGACCTTGATGACGGCCGAGCTCCACCACGTCTCGGAGGGGCCGTCGAGCCCCGGGTGCAGCGGGTGGAGGTCGGGGGTGAGGGTGGGCAGCGCGTCGACGTCGTGCCCCCAGGTCTCGTAGCTGTCGAACGGGACGTGCTCGAGGAACTCCGACTGGGCGAAGAAGTTGCCCAGGCCGTAGAAGATGGGCTTGCCGCGGTAGATCTCGATGCCGAGGGTCCGGTGCCAGCCGTGGCCGACGAAGACGTCGGCTCCCGCCTCGATGGCGCGGTGGGCGAACTCGCGGACGAACCGGGGCGGCCGGTCGCCGCGCGGGCCGTCGGCGATGTTGAAATGATGGGCGACCATGACCAGGTCGGCCATGGCGGCGGCCGAACGGATCGACCGCAGGTTGTCCTCCAGATCGCCCCGGTGGCACTCCGAGACGATCTCGTACGTCTCGCCCTCGCGGAAGACCATCTCACCCGCCGCCGACTGCCCGCCCGGCAGGTTGTACTGGAACTCCTCCTCGGTCAGGACCCGGCCGGTCTTGCCCGGCCCGCAGTCCTCGCTGGTCCGCAGGATGTTCAGCCGGTCCGCCGCCGACCTCAGGTGCCGCGCCGCCTCCGCCGGCACCGTGTAGGTCATCGTGACCCGCAGCGGGTTGATGCCCGGTCGGCCGGCCATGGTCTCCTTGGGCCGTCCGGCCCATTCGTGGGGGCGGTTGCCGGAGCTGGTGGCGATCAGCGCCATCCGTCCTTGGGGGGTCTCGACGTACACGGGGGCACGTGCGTCGTCGAGGTCCTGGCCGGTGCCGGCGCAGGCCAGCCCGGCGGCCCGGCAGGTCTCCAGCGTGGCGAGCAGGCCGCGCTCACCGAAGTCGAGGCTGTGGTTGTTCGCCGTGGACATCACGTCCACGCCGAGCCAGCGCAGATCCCGTGCGATTCGGGGGTCGGCCAACATGTAACTGCCGAACCAGTCTCCGCGGCCCGGATGGACTTTCGAGAATTCGGCGAAGTTCATCTCCAGATGCGCGTACGCGACGTCCGAGCCTTTGAACAGGTCGCGTACCTCCTGGAATTCCTTCTCCGCATGCATGGAGAACGGCCTGGTCACCATGCACTCTCCGGCGATCGCAACCGACCAGTCGGCGTTGTCGGACATGCAGCCTGCACTTCCTTTCCGGCGGAATTCTGACGGCAATCGCCCGTGGCGACGCGACTGTCAATGAGGTTTCCGCCAGGTTAGGCGGGCCGTCGAACGCCCAAAAGTGCACACTTTCTGCTCGGCCTATCAGCGGCACTTATCACCCGCCCGGCGGATCGCCGGGCGGCTCGTGCCGTGGCGTCAGCTTCCCGGGCGCGGCGACGGCGTCGCCCTCAGGCCGTCGAGGGTGAGGTCGAGGAGGCGTTCGGCCTGCTCCCGCTGCTCGGGCCGGGCCGAGGTGAGGGCGATGCCGGCGAGGGCGGCGAACATGTCGGCCGGGCGGATGTCGGAGCGGATCGTCCCCGCGGCGGCCTCCATGAGGGAGGCGAGGGCGGCCTGGATCATCGCGTGGCTCTCGGCGTGCGGGTTGGTCCCGGAGGCGACGAGGGCCCGCAGGGCTTCGGCCATGCCGAGTTTGGCGGTGGCGTAGTCGATGAAGCGGCGCGTCCACGCCCGCAGGGCCTCATCGGGCGGCAGCGTCGCCAGCAGGTCGGGAACGGCGTCGCACAGCCGGGCCACCTCGTTGCGGTAGGCCGCCTCGATGAGGAGCTCGCGGGTGGGGAAGTTGCGGTAGAGGGTGCCGGTTCCGACGCCGGCCTCCTTGGCGATGCTCTCGAAGTGCGCGTCCAGCCCCTCCTCGGTGAACACGCGCACCGCGGCCGCCAGGATCTTGTCCCGGTTGCGCTGCGCGTCGGCCCTCAGCGGACGTCCCGCGTCCCGGCTCATCGGCGGCCCACTCCTCTCCCCGTTTGCTAAGTGGAGGCGTCGCCACTTACTGTGAGACGAAGTGGCGGCGCCTCCACTTTCACTTTAGGGCATGCACCGGCCTGCCCTTACTCACCTACGGAAGGACTGTCGACCATGTCGGGAATCGAAGGCAAGGTCGTGGCGATCACGGGCGCCGGCAGCGGCATCGGCGAGGCGACCGCGCTCCTGCTCGCCGAGCGCGGAGGCAGGGTCGTGCTCGGGGCACGCCGTTCCGAGCGCCTCGAGGCCCTGGCCGCCCGCATCGTGGCGGCCGGCGGCGAGGCCGCCTGGGCCCGTACGGACGTGAGACGGCGCGAGGACCTGTCCGGCCTCGTCGACCTGGCTCGCGACCGCTACGGCAAGCTCGACGTCCTCGTCGGCAACGCCGGGGTCGGCCTGATCTCACCCCTGGACGACCTGCGCGTCGAGGACTGGGAGGAGATGATCGACGTCAACCTCAAAGGCGTCCTGTACGGCATCGCCGCCGCCCTGCCCGTCTTCCGCGAGCAGGGCTTCGGGCACTTCGTCAACATCGTCTCCACCGCCGGCCAGCGCGTCGTCCCGCTCCAGTCGGTGTACGCCGGCACGAAGAGCGCCGTCAGCACCATCTCCGAGGGCCTGCGCCAGGAGGCCGGCGACAGCCTGCGCGTCACCGTCGTCTCACCCGGCTTCGTCCGCACGGACCTGGCCGAGCGCATGGAGCCGGGGGTGAAGGCCCGGATCGTCGACCAGATGGACAGGATCGGGCTCTCACCGGAGGCGGTCGCCCGCGCCATCGCCTTCGCCATCGAGCAGCCGGACGGCGTCGACGTGGGCGACATCGTCGTCCGTCCTACGGCCCAGGCCTAGGGAGCGCCGCCACGGCCGCCCGCCCCTCTCGACCGCCGGAGTCTCGTGGGTAACAATCGGCGCAGACGCCACGAACGCGCCACAGAGCACAGGCGAGGAGCAGGGCTGTGGTCGATGCGATATACAACGTCCTGGGCCCGGTGCGGGTGTGCGGACCGCACGGCCCGCAGGTTCACCTGAGCGGCATGCAGCGCGCGGTGCTCGCCGGCCTTCTCCTCAACGTCAACACGCTGGTGTCCAGGGAACGGCTGGTGGAGGCACTGTGGGAGAAGCCCCCGCTGTCGGCGGTCTCCAATCTCCAGACCTACATCGCTCGGCTGCGCAGGGTGCTGCCGCCCGGCACCAGGCTGCTCACCAAGGAGACGGGGTACCTTTTCGAGGCGCGCGTCGAGGAGGTCGACCTCCTGCGCTTCGAGCAGGCGATCCGGCTGGCACGGAGCGAGGCCAGGGTGGGCGACGTCCGCGCCGCCGTCCGGCAGCTCGAAACGGCCCTGTCCATGTGGCGGGGAAGGCCCGCCGAAGGCACCAGGCTCGCCGGGGGCATGCTCGCCCGGGTGACCGAGCTGGAAGAGCTGGCGGCCACGGCGCGACTGGACCGGGCCGAGGCCAAGCTCGCTCTCGGCCTGCCCGCGGAGGTGATCGAGGACCTGCGCCTCTTCGTCGCCGAGCAGCCGCTGCGCGAACGCGCCTGGCAGTTGCTCATGCTCGCGCACTCACGTACGGGACAACGGGACCGGGCGCTCGAGGACTTCCGGCACGCCCGCTCGGTGCTCGTCGACGAGCTGGGCATCGAGCCCGGCGAGGACCTCCGGCACCTTCAGGCCGCCATCCTGGCCGGCACCAAGCCGGTGAGCGACCCCGCCCCGTGGACACCGATCTGCCAGCTCCCGTCGGACGTCAACCACTTCAGCGGCAGGGAGGCCGAGCTGGCCACCCTGGACGCGCTGCTCCCGCTCCGGGACGACGAGCCGCCACGTGCCGCCACGACCTGCGTGATCAGCGGCACGGGCGGGGTCGGGAAGACCTCGTTCGCCGTACGCTGGGCCCACCGGGTGCGCGACCGCTTCCCCGACGGCCAGCTCCACGTGGACCTGCGGGGATTCAGCCCCGCCGCGCCACCCATGCCGGCGACCGAGGCGGTGCGGATCCTGCTCGGCCTGCTCCTGCCGCCCCACCACCGGATGCCGTCCACGTTCGACGAGCAGATCGGCCTCTACCGGACCCTGCTCACCGGCCGGCGGGTGCTCGTCCTCCTGGACAACGCCCGCGACCCGGATCAGGTGCGCCCGCTGCTGCCTCCGTCGCCGGGAAGCCTCACCCTGGTGACCAGCCGGACCGCGTTCACCGGTCTGATCGCCGCCGAGGGCGCCCATCTGCTGCCGCTGGCGCCGCTCTCCGAGACCCAGGCCGGCGAGTTGCTGACCCGCCGCCTGGGCGAGGACCGGGTGGCGGCCGAACGGGAGGCGGTGCGCGACATCATCAGGGCGTGCGCGGGGCTGCCGCTGGCCCTGGGCATCGTCGCCGCGCGGGCCATCATCGACGCCGGCCTGCCGCTCGTCGCCCTGGCCGAGGAGCTCCAGGCGGAGACCACCCGGCTGGACGCCCTGCGAACCGACGAGCTCACCACCGACCTGCGGGAGGTCTTCGGCGCCTCCCGCAACGTGCTCGCCTCCCCGACCGCCGGCGTCTTCGCCCATCTGGGCCTGGCGCCCGGCCACGACATCAGCCTGCCCGCCGCCGCCGGCCTCATCGGCCGCCCGGTCGCGCACACCCGTACGCTGCTGCGCGCCCTGGAAACCGCCCAGCTGCTGCACCAGCACGTCCCCGGCCGGTACCGGATGCACGACCTCGTCCGCCTCTACGCCATCGAACGCGCGAACCTCGACCTCAGCGCGGACGACCGTGCCGCCGCCGTGCGCCGTCTGGTGGACTTCTACCTGCACACGTCGTACGAGGCCGACCGTCTGCTCTCCCCCCACCGCCGGGGCGTCTTCGAGCTGGACGCGCCGGCTCCCGGCCGTCACCCGCCCGCCCTGCCGGACGCGGCGGCGGCCCAGGCCTGGTTCAGAGCCGAGCACTCCTGCCTGCTCGACGCGCAGCGGCTGGCCGTCGAGCACGATCTGCACGTCGCCGCCTGGCAGTTCGCCTGGACCCTCGACACCTTCCACCTACGCCAGAACCTCCTCCAGAACGGCGTCTCCGCATGGTCGACGGCGTCCAGAGCCGTCGAACACCTGAAAGACCCCTCCGTGCACGCCTTGGCGCGTCAGATGCTCGGCCGCGCCTGCGCCCGGGCGGGGCGGCACGCGGAGTCCCTGTCCCGTTTCGCCGACGCCCTGGCTCTGTACGAGCGATCGGGAGACCTCGCCGGCCAGGCGCATGTCCACCACTCGCTCGCGATCGCCTGGGAGGATCGGGAGGAGCACGAGCGGGCCCTGTTCCATTTCGAACGCGCGCTGCTCCTGCACAGAGATCTCGGCGACTCCGTGGGAGAGGCCAACGCGCTCAACTCCCTGGGCTGGAACCACGCGTTGCTCGCCGACTTCGCCCAGGCCCAGCGGCACTGCGAGCGGGCGCTGGTCCTGCAGCGGCGGCACGGCGACCTGGTCGGCGAGGCGGCGACTCTCGACAGCCTCGGCTACATCGCCCACCACCTCGGCCATCTCGCCCGTGCCCGCACCTACTACCACCACGCCCTGACCCTGCGGCGCGAGAACGGCAACGCCGGCCAGGAGGCCGAAACCCTCACGCATCTCGGCGACACCCACCACGCCCTGGGCCAGCGGGCCGAGGCCGCCCGGGTATGGAGCCAGGCACTCGCCATCTACCGGGCCCAGCACCGCACCGCGAGAGAGCGGCACGTACAGGCCAGGCTGGACGCCTTGAACGCGGTCGAGGAAACCGGAGCCGCCGCGCTAGCGTGACGGCATGGCGGAGACCCAGCGTGAGCCCGTGCCACGCGTCGACTCGGGTGAGCTCGACACGGCCCTGGCGTTCCTGTCGTTCGCCCGGCACTGCGTGCTGAAGAAGGCCGGCGGGCTGCCGGACGAGCACCTGCGCCGCGCCCTGGTCGGCAGCGGCACCTCCATCCTGGGCCTCGTGCAGCACCTGGCCGAGGCGGAGCGCTACTGGTTCGGCCACCACCTCGCCGGGGCCGCCTGGGACGCGGACGGGGAGCACGGCATGACCGTCCCGGCCGGCCGCGCCGCCGCCGACGTGCTGCGTGACTACCGGGCGGCGATCGAGGAGAGCGACCGCGCCATCCGCGCCGCCGGCGACCCGGAGGCACGCTTCGCCGTCCCGGTCGACGGCAACCGGCACACGCTCCGGTGGGTCATCGCCCACATGACGAGCGAGACCGCCCGGCACGCCGGGCACGCGGACATCCTGCGGGAGCAACTCGACGGCACCACCGGCCGCTGATCGCAGGACCGCCCGACGTCACGAGGGAGCGGCCTCGTCGTCGCGGGACCGGCGGCCCCTTCTTCCCCGTCGTGGCGGCATGCTGAGCGCGACGCCACCACGGCCCCGGCGATGACCTCCAGCGACGCCACGGTGGCGCCCACCGCGGCCGACAGCCGCCGCACGGCGTTCACCCCCAGGATGTACGCCACCACGGTCGCGACCAGCACCATCCACAGGTACGCCACCAGCACCGGCAACCCCTGACCACCCGCGGCGGGCCTGACGGGCCCCGCGAACGCCTCCCACGGGACGTCCCAGGGCCGCGCGAACGGGATCAGCACCACGACCGCCCCCGCCATCCCCCAGGCGATGAGCCCGAGCGGGTCCATCTCGTCCCCGAAGCTATCGTTCATCAGGAAATATCCGGCGGAGCACGCCCCGGCCAGCAACCCCAGCACCAGGCCCAGCCCGTCCAGCCGTACCTCCCGCCACACCTCGACGACGATCCCGAGGCCCACGACCGCGACGACCGCCCCGACGTACGCGGCCCGCGCGAGCCGTACCTTCCGTACGAGCCGGACCCACGCCACCACCATCACCGGCGCCGTGCACAGTGCCGAAGTTCGAGGACCAGGGCGCGATGGTCGGACACCTCGGGTGCGGTCATGATCTCGAACCGTTTCACGGCCGCGGGCTCGGAGACGAGCAGGTAGCTCGCATGCCGTACGGGCTTGGGGTAGCGGGCGGTCCTGGTGTCGGCCTCCCGTACCAGGTCGGTCAGTCCGAGCCCGGCGAGGACCTCGAACGTCTCGCTGCCGGGCAGCAGGTTGAAGTCGCCGCACACCACGGTCAGGTCGCCGTTCTCGCGCAGGCCGGCGATGAGTTCGGCGAGCCGTTCGGCCTGTGCGCGGCGAGCCGGGGTGTCGGCCTTCCCGCGCGCGTCCCGCAGGCCGTGGAGGTTGACGACGGTGACGAACCGCCGCGCCTCGGGGTCGAGGACGCGTACGGCCAGAGCGGCACGGGGCCGGCCGTCGCTCGGCCACTCGTCGCGGTGCTCGGCGTAACCGCCGTGCACGAACGCCGACCGCATGCCGACGATGGGCAGCGTCTCGGCGACGAAGGTGGCGACCCCGAAGTCCTGCTGGTGCGAGCGGTGGCCGTGGTCTCGCGCTTGGACGGGCCCGGAGTCGCTCGCGACGAACAGGCCCTGATGGTGGGGGAGCCGCGAGCGTACGTCGGCGAGGAGGTTCGCCCGCTGCGGCAGCGATCGCTCCGCGTCGTCGAACCGTGTCCAGCCGTGGACGGACGGGGTGCGCGTGACCTCCTGCAGGCACAGGATGCCGGCGTCGCAGGTGTCGAGCCAGGGGGCGAGTTCGTCGAACATCGCGCCGCCCCAGGCGTTGAGGGAGATGATCCGCACGGTGACGAACCTAGATCAAGGCCGACGTCACGCTGGGGGCCGGGTTCGCTGCTTGCTGACCGATAGAACCAAAATGGTCAGTCTGTTGGGTAGGGTGGCGGCAACACGACGGGAAGGAGCCGCCATGAAGGACGAAGCCGGGCGTGGCCGGGCACTGGTGGTGGGGCTCGGGATCGCGGGCATCGCCACCGCGCTCCGGCTCCGGCAGGTGGGCTGGGAGCCGGTGCTGGTGGAGCGGGCCCCGGCACGCCGCTCGGGCGGGTACTTCATCATGCTGTTCGGCACCGGCCTGGCCTCCGCGCGGCGGCTGGGCGTGCTGGACGCGATCGGCGACCGCACCCCGCGGCTCGCCCCCTACGAGGCGAACCGGGCCGGACGTCTCACCGCCGGCATGAGCCTGGCCGGCCTGCCCGGCAAACCGCGGGTGGTGCTGCGCGGCGACATCGAGCGGGCGCTGTTCGCCGCGCTGCCGGCCGACGTGGAGATCCGCTACTCCACCGTGCCCACCCGCATCACCCAGGACGACTCCGCGGCGGAGGTCACCCTCCACGACACCGCCTCAGGCGCCACCGTCACCGAGCGCTTCGACCTGGTGGTGGGCGCCGACGGGATGCGCTCGACCGTACGCGGGCTCGCCTTCGGCCCCGAGGACCATCTGCACCCGCTGAACTACATGATCGCCGCCACCGTCCTGGACCGGCCGGTCGAGGGCATCGACCAGGACCAGGGCCTGACCCTGGCCGAGCCTGGACGCTCAGCGTGGATCTTCCCCTTCGCCGACCACGCTCCGGGCCTGCTGTTCTCCTATCGCGCCGACGACATCGACGCCCAGTTCGCCCGCCCGCCGATCGAATCCATCCGCGCCGCCTTCGGCCCCCAGCCCACGGGGCCGCTCCTGGAGAGGCTGCTCACGGCGTTCGAGCAGGCTCCGGAGTTCCTGTTCGACTCGGTGAACCAGGTCAGGATGCCGAGCTGGCATCAGGGCCGGGTCGTGCTGGTCGGCGACGCCGCCTGGTGCGTGACCTTGTACGCGGGCATGGGCGCCTCCAGCGGTATCGCCGGAGGCGAGCTCCTGGGCACCATGCTGCGGCGCCATCCCGGCGACCTGCCCGCCGCCCTGGGTGCGTGGGAGGCCCGGATGCGGCCGTTCATCCAGACCGAGCAGGACACGGCGCTGATCATGCGCAGGATCTTCACTCCCCACGACCGCAAGGAGCAGATCCTGCGCTCCGCGATGCTCCGCCTGATGCGCGCGCCGGTCATCGGGCGGGCCATGGGCAAGATGATGAACGGCGCGGACATGAAGAACAAGCAGTTCGACGTCGCCGCCGTCTGACACGTCCGGGGTGACGCCCGGGTCAGTGGTGGCCGCGGGTGCGGGCTTCGGCGGTGGTCTTCAGGTCGTGCAGCCAGGCTTCGAGACCTTTGCCGAGGAAGTCGGTGGCGAGGGGCACGTCGGTCTCGATCTGGTCGCCGGCATGGGTCTCCTCCGTGCGTACGAGGACGCCGCCCTTGACCGGTGTGAAGGTCCAGACGTGGACGCCCCGGTCGATGCGCAGTCCCTTGCCGATCGCGGGGCCGGTCCAGCGGATGCACTTGCCGTGCTGGAGCTGCCGGACGGTGGAGGTGATGACCAGCGTGGTGGGCGGGCTGACGGGCGTGGCGGGCACCGGTGTGGTCCACCGGAACCGCGAGCGCTCGCGGAGCGGGCCCGGGTCCAGGCGCTCGGCGGTGGCGACGGGCTTCTGCCACGAGGGCCAGCGCTCCACGTCGGTCTGCACCTTCCAGACGGTGCTCAGCGGCGCCTTGATCAGGGTCTCGGTCCGATACCGGATCTTCGCGGTGGAGTCGACGCCCTTCCCGCGACACTGGAGCCCACCGCCGTGGTCGGCGCCCGAGCGGGCCTGCGCGGCGGGGACGCCGCCCGCGAGTACGCCGGTGACGGCGAGCGAGATCGTGAGCGCGGCGACGCGGGCGCGTCGGCGGGACGAGCGGTTGCTGGACCTGGTCATGGAGATTCCTTCCGTTGTGGAGCGAATACTTGGGTCGGGCACTGCGTAGGAGGGCCGGCTTCAGCGCCGGCGGGCCCGGAGGATCGCCACGATGAGGGCGGCGGACGCGGCGACGATCAGCCCGGCGAACGCGGGGTGCATGTCCTTGGACAGGCTCGGCGCGCCGTCGGGCCGGGTCAGCCAGATGACGAGCGGAACCGCGTACGTGGCGGCGACGAGCACGGCCGCCCAGCGAACCGTCCGGTCGCGGGCGTGGCGGACGGCGCCGACCAACGCGATCACGACCGGGATGATCGCCAGCATGGCGAACTGGCCGAGCACCATCACGGGGACCGCCCAGGAGGAGACGGTCACCGCCCGCGGAGTGGGCCGGCCGGTGCTGACGAGTGACGTGGATGGAGCGGTCATGACGGTCTCCTTCATCTGCTGGAGCTTCGTGCTTTCGTTAGAAGTTATAACTAACGGACGAAGGAGAGTCAATAAGATGGGTGATAGCATCTAACTAAATCTTCAAGATGAAGCTTCACAGCCGGGAAGGTGGCCGGGGTCATGGCCCAGACGGACACGAAGACCCCTCGCGAGCGCTATCGGGCTCAGGTACGCGCGGAGATCAAGCAGCACGCGTGGGAGCAGATCGCCACAACGGGGGCGTCCGCGCTCTCCCTCAACGCGATCTCCAAACAGATGGGCATGAGCGGGCCCGCGCTCTACCGCTACTACGCCAGCCGGGACGAGCTGATCACCGACCTCATTAGGGACGCCTACCGCAGCGTCGCCGACACTCTCCGCTCGGCCTCCGCCGCAGGCGCCGACCTGGCCGAGCTGGCGCACACCCTGCGCCGCTGGGCGCTGGAGGACCCCCAGCGGTATCTCCTCATCTACGGCACCCCCGTCCCCGGCTACCACGCGCCCGACGACATCACGAGCATCTCATTCGAGACCATGGCGATCCTGCTCGATGCCAGCGCGACGCTGCCCTCGGACGGTCCCGCGACGCCGTTCGACACGCACCTGGCGGAGCACCGCGACTGGGCGGGCGACCACCCCGCCTCACCCGCGGTCCTGCACCGGGGCCTGAGCTTCTGGACCCGGATGCACGGCGTACTGTCCCTGGAACTCGCCGGCCACTTCACCGGAATGGGCTTCGACCCCGCCCTGCTCTTCACGGCCGAACTGGACGCCCTGCTGGCGCACTGAACGACGCCGTGATCTGGAGCAGGACGGGGTCGCGACGCTGACATGAGCGGCCGTCCCACCTTCACCCGCCGATGCAACCCCCTACCGGGCGGCCGGAAGCACGGACACCGCCTTGGCCATCGCCGGATCGCGGCCCTCGCGCAGGGTCGGCTCCTCGGCGAAGCCGACGCCGGCGCGACCGTTCGACCCCGACCGGTTGCAGCACGATCGCGGCCTCCATGAGCTTGGTCTGGGACGCGATGCGGTAACGAGAACCCGGGGGGATACGCCCGCCCCTGCCCCCGAGCAGCCGCGAACCCGCCGTCCCCTGCCCCACCCGCTTGCCGTCGACGTACACCTCTCCGATGACGCCCACCACTCCGTCGGTCTGCGCCACGACCTCCACCGCCTGCCGGACGTCTCCCAGCTCGACCTGGCCGGCGGCGGCCGCGGGTCCTGGGACGCTCAACGCCGGCGCCGCGCATGCCAGCCCGGCGGCTCTCCCACGCATCATGGTCGATCGCCCTTTCCTGGCGGGACTTCGAGGGTGATCACATCTACCGTCCGGCACCGACCGCCAGCCGATCGGCCGGCCATATGCGGCCCATATGCGGGCGTTGCGATACTGCCCGGATGCGCGTGCTCCTGGTCGAAGACGAGCAGCCCCTCGCCGGGTACATCGAAGCCGGTCTGCGCAAGCACGGCTTCACCGTCGACGTCGCCCTCGACGGCCAGACGGCTCTCGACAAGTGCGACATCACGCCGTACGACGTGGTGGTCCTGGACCGGGACCTGCCGGTCGTCCACGGTGACGCGGTGTGCCGCCGGCTCGCCCAGCGGGGGGTGTCGCGGGTGCTGATGCTGACCGCGTCCGGCGCCGTGGAGGACCGGGTCGGCGGGCTGATGCTGGGCGCGGACGACTACCTGGGCAAGCCGTTCGCGTTCTCCGAGTTGGTCGCGCGGGTCCACGCCCTGGTACGGCGCAGCGCACCGGCCCGCCCGCCTGTGCTGCGCGCCTCCGGCGTGGCCCTGGACCCGGCCCGGCGTAGCGCCGAGCGGGACGGGCGGCTGCTGCGCCTGACGCCCAAGGAGTTCGGCGTGCTCGAGCAACTGCTGGCCGCCGGCGGTGACGTGGTCCGCGCGGAAACCCTGCTGGACAAGGTGTGGGACGAGCACGCGGACCCGTTCACCAACGCGATCCGGATCACCGTCGGCACGTTGCGCCGCAAGCTCGGCGACCCGCCGCTGATCGAGACCGTCACCGGCGCCGGCTACCGGATCGGCGGCGCAGGATGGCCCGGCTGACCGCGCGGGCCCGGCTCGCGGCGCTGCAGACCGCCCTGGTGCTGGTCGCCGGTGCCGCGTTGTCCGCGTTGACGTACCTGCTGATGCCGTGCCGCGCGTACTTCACCCACCTGGACTCGACCGGCTCCGCCCTGACGACCATGCCCCAGCCGATGCCGGCGCAGACCGAGGAGTTGCGCGCGCTGGCCGACCGGGTGCAGGCCGACACCCTGTCCGCGCTGCCGGCCCAGGCCGGTCTGGCGCTCATCGTGGTGACCGCCCTGGCCGCCGTACTGAGCTGGCTGGTGGCCGGCAGGGTGCTGCGGCCGATCCGGGTGATCTCGTCGACCGCCCGGCGGCTCTCGGCCGAGAACCTCACCGAGCGGGTCCCGGTCACCACCCCCGCCGACGAGCTGTCGGCGCTGGCGGGCACGGTCAACGGGATGCTGGACCGCATCCAGCGCGGCGTTGCCGAGCGCGACCGGGTCCTGGACAGCCAGCGCCTGTTCACCGCCAACGCCGCCCACGAGCTGCGTACGCCGCTGACCACGGCCCGTACGGCGATCGACGTGACCCTGGACGGAGACCCCAGCCGCGCCGAGCTGATCTCGATGGCCGGCGACGTGCGCGGCGCCGTTGAGCACATGCAGCGCGTCCTGGACGGGCTGCTGCTGCTGGCCCGCAGCCAGGCCGGCCAGGGAGCGCGCGAACCGGTCGACCTGGCCGCCATCGCCGCCGCCACCCTCGCCGCCGCCACGGCGCGGACGGCGGCCGCCGACGTCGCCGTACGACCCCGGCTCCGGCCGGCGCTGGTCAGCGGCGAACCGGTCCTGCTGGAACGGATGATCGGCAACCTGGTCGACAACGCCATCCGCTACAACCACGCGGGCGGGCACCTGGCCGTCGACACGGACACGGCGGGTGGCCGCGCGGTCCTGCGCATCTCCAACACCGGCCGGCGCATCCCGCCCGACGAGGTGCGGACCCTGCTGGAACCGTTCGTCCACGGGCAGGGGACCAGGGTCCGGACCGATGGTCTGGGGCTGGGACTGTCGATCGTACGCGCGGTCGCCCTCGCCCACCGCGGTCGAATCACCCTGACCGCCCGTGGCGGCGGCCTCGACATCACCATCGACCTCCCACGGAGCCGAGATCGCCGGCCACCGCATCAAGATGATCCGAACGGACCGATCCGGCCGGCGACAGCCTGACCGTCCGCCTCGGACGCCATGACAGGCCGGTTGATCAGCGGCCGCACGACGGGCTTCGAGACGCGCCATAGGAGCGCCCACGCCGACAAATGCCGTGACGAGATAATTCGTCACGGCATTTGTCGTTCAGCTTTTCAAGCGGGCGAGGACGATTTCGACTTGATCGCCGATCGTCATGCTACGAGATGCCCGCGCGCTAGTCGCCGGCGTAGTGGTGATCGAACTCGTTGTGGCCCCACTTGTCCTGGCGGCGGTCGAATTCCTTGTGACCCCACTTGTCGGACTTGTCGGCTTTGTCGCTGTGGAATCTGTCCACGTTGCCGTAAACGAACTTACCGAAGACGAGCTTGTCGTGGCCCCACTTGTCCTGGCCCCACTTGTCGTGGTGGCGGCCCCACTTGTCCTGACCCCACTTGTCGTAGTGGCGGTCGTACTTGTCGTGGCCCCACTTGTCGTGGTGGTGGTCGGCCTTGTCGTCGTGGTGGTGGGACTCGTCGTGACCCCACTTGATGGGCTGGTCGTCCTTGTCGCCCTTGTGAACCTTGTCGGACTCGTCGTGGTCGTCGTGGTCGGTCTCCTTCTGCTCGTCCCACCAGAAGGGGCCGCACGCGCTCGAGACGAAGCTCGGGCAGCCGACGGCCAGCATCTCCGTTGACACGTAGCCGGCGTTGGCCTGGAGGGCGACTGAGCTCGCGCTCGCCACTCCCTGGAGCGGCGGGACGAACATGAGACCGGCGGCCGAAGCGGCCAGAGCTAGCGTCACGATGCGCCCGTGATGGGGCGTACGCGATCGCTTGATTTCGGTATTCACGTGTTTTTGTTTCCATTCATGGGTAAATCGGCGCGAAATCCGGCGGCCATATTTCAATAGACATCCGGACGGAAGCAGACATACCCACTAGGATCATTTCATTTACCTCAATGAAGCTAAACAACCATTCAAATCCAGCGGTGTCAAAGAGGCCATCGCCCAACAACGATTTTGGCGCTGTTTGCACGTCGCGAGGCATATCACGACACTCGTTCCCATGAATTGACGTTCGGGCACCCCGTGACGGAGTGGCGATCAAGGAACGCGCCATGAGGCCCAAGCCACATTGATCTTGCCGTAAATCCATTTGATCACGACAGCACCGACGGAGGCGGCGGCAGCGGCCACCACACGGTTGACCAGGACCCACCGGAGCAGGGACCAAACGCCCTCGACCCCCATGGTCGATCGAGACGCTGCCGATGCTGAGCCCGGTTGTGGCGTCAGGCGGAGCGGGCGTGGCCGTTGAGTGCTTCGCGGCGGTATTTGCGCCCGGTGGTCTCGTGCACCCCGAGCGCACGGGCGAGCGCGGCCCCGGTCATGGTGGGATCCTGCGCGAGCAGGGCCGCCACCTGGGCTCGCCGGTCGCTGTCCTCCCGAGCCTCGCCCGCCGGTGCGTCCTGGCTTGCCCGTGGGGCCGCCACTTCGGGCTCGGCGGGCACCGACCGGCGCTCGACGGGTTCCTGTGCCGGCTCGCCTCGGTCGATCCGTGGCGTGGCGGGCACCACCGGTCCGGGCTGCGGCACCCGTGGGGCCTGGTCCGAGGGGACGCTCGGGGGCGCGGGCTCGGCCGGCGCTTGCTCGGGCTGTTCAGAGTCGCGTGCGCGATCGGCGAGTTCGCGACCCGAGCGGACCACCCACATGATCAGCTCATAGGAGATCACCAACGCGATCGCCGGCCAAGCGGCCAGCGCTGCGGCCAGGGGGCCTCGCTCGATCCCGTGCAAGATGTTCGCCGCCAGCGTCGCGGCCACTCCCAGTGCCAGCGCCCAGCGGGCCAGCGCCGGCACCGCCAGGCGGTAGCGGGCACACCACAGCAGCACCATGGAGGAGGCGTAGATCATGCCGTCCACCGTCGCCGGGACCAGATGCGCCGACAGTTCGTCCTCGGCACCGTACTTCTCGATCACCGCCACCGCATGCCAGTACGACACCCACGCGGCCACCGCCGCGACCGCCAGCACCACGACCGTCATCGACACACGGATCAGCCGATCCCCGCCCCGCGGCTCCTGCTTGACCCCATTCACCCCAGAAATGGTGCCATGCCCGATGCCTCACCATGTGCGCATCAGTCACTTCTGCGACGCCCTAGGCCCTCAGCCTCACGCCAGACGGTCTCGCGATGAGGTGTACAAGGACGACTATTCCCCGGTCGCCAGGAGGTGGAACCGCAGGCGGACTGAGCCCCCCGGGGCTTCGGCCGAGGTCGGGATCACGCACCCTGACATCGAACGACTCGAATACTCGTCGGCCGGTCTGCACCACCAGGTGGAGCAGGGCATGGTCGCGGCGTCCGTGTCAGGTCGAGCGGTCGGCGAGGTCTCGGCCCGGCCGCCACGCCGAGCGCATCATCGCCGTGGCTTCTTCCATGCGTACCGACACGACGAAGTCGTCAGGTGAAGTTGGCGAGGATGGTGGCGAAGTCGAGCATCTGCCCGGCCGGCTGCCGCCCCGTCTCCACCGTTCCCGCCGCCTTGACCTCGCCGTAGAGTGCGCCGACGTGCGACACCACGGCCTCGCGCACCCCGGCCGGGTCGCGCTTGAGCAGGGCGGCGAGCATGGCCCGGTGGTGGGGGTCGAAACGCTCGTCGGCCCGGTTCAGTGCCAGCGTGTGCGCGCGGAACTCGGCCATCTGCGGCACCAGCGCCAGGTACATCTGCAGGAGCAGGTCGTTGTGCGCGGCGCGGATCAGGCTCTCATGGACCAGCTCGTCGGTGCGGACCAGCACCTTCAGGTCGCCCTTGCGCCGGGCCGCCTCGTGCTCGCGGCAGCGCGCCGCCACCTCGTCGAGGTCGGCCTGCTCGGCGCGCACGCAGGCCAGCCCGGACGCGGCCAGCTCCAGCCCGATCCTGACCTCCAGCACTTCGGCGATGGCCGGGCCCTGAGTGGCGCTCCAGTGCACGAACTGCGGCGTCGGCTCCGGCTCCGTGCGATGCCGGACGAACGTGCCGCGCCCCCGCACCACCTCGACCACGCCCAGCGTGTGGAGCTTGCGGATGGCCTCGCGCAGCGAACTGCGCCCGACCTGGAGCTGGCGGGCCAGCTCGGGCTCTGAGGGCAGCCGGTCACCCGGTCGGAGGGTGCCGGAGTCGATCTCGGCCATCAACTGCTCGGCGATGACATCGGGCAAGGGGGTGCGAGCGAGCGACTCGTACCGAACCTGGTCGCGCGTCTGCTCGATGCTCACGCCGATATTCTGCCACACCCGTTGACTGATGTCAGACAGCAGACTAGCTTGCGGGACTAATCCCAGAAGGAATGGTGGTGATCTCGTGATCAAGGTGGGTGTTCGCTTTCCGCCGGCCAGGCGGGCGGACCAGATCGCCGAGGAGGTGCGGCGCGCCGAACGCTACGGGTTCGACGTGGCCTGGATCGCCGACTCCCAGCTCCTGTGGCGAGACGTGTACGCGGCCATGGCCGTGGCCGCCACCAAGACCGATCGCATCGCGCTGGCCACCGCCGTGACGAACGTGGTCACCCGGCACCCGACCGTGGTGGCCTCCGGCATCAACACGGTGGCGGAGCTGGCGCCGGGCCGCGTCATCCTGGGCCTGGGCACGGGCGACAGCTCGGTGAAGCCCATGGGCATCCGCCCCTCGAAGCGGGCCGAGCTCCAGGCGGCCATCGAGCAGATCCGCGCGCTCCTGAACGGCCAGGACTGGGAGTACGGCGAGCGGCGGCTGCGCCTGCGCGACGCCGGCGGCGCGGTGCCCGTGCACATCGCCGCGAGCGGGCCGCGCACGCTGGAGCTGGCCGGTGAGGTGGCCGACGGGGTCGTCACCCTGGCCGGCGTCTCGCCCGAGACGCTCGCCCAGACGACGGCGGCGGTACGCAAGGGCCTGGACGGGTCCGGCAGGGACTTCGAGTTCACCGTCGGCGCGTTCTGCAAGGTCACCGACGACCTCGAACGCGACGCGGCCGTGCTGAAGCCGATCTGCCTGCACATGGCGACCATCGGCGGCCAGGACTTCCTGCGGATCGCCGGCATCGAGCTGGCGCCTCCACCACACGTGCCCGAGGTCTACCCGGACATGGTGCACGCCGAGGACTGGGAGCTGGCGATCGAGCACGCGTCGAAGTGGGTGACGGACGAGATGGCGGTGCGGTTCGCACGCACGTTCTGCCTGTTCGGCACCGTGGACGACATCGTGGAGCGGGCCAGGCGGGCGGTCGAGCTGGGCGCGACGGGCTTCTACCTGCGGCACGTCGGCAACTACACGCTGCCGAGCGAGCTGATCGAGAGCTTCGGCGGCGACGTGCTCCCGCGTCTGCGAAAGCTCACATGACCGCCACCGTGAGCACGACCGCCCCCCTCACCGGTGAGTACGTCGTGGACACGCTGGCGGCCCTGGCCCGCGTGCCCTCGGCCGTGCCGCTGGGCGTGCGGACGCTCATCGACCCGGACCACCCGACGCTCGTCCACTACGTCCAGGACCACCTCCGCCCGAAATTCCTGGAGGCCGGCGCGACGGACATCATCGACCTGCCCGCCAACCAGTTCGCCGTGCGGTTCGGCGACGGGCACGGGCCGGTGCTGGCGCTGATGGCGTACACGCCGACGCAGCACCACAACCTCATGCCCGATCCCTGGTCGGGCCGCATCCGCACGCCCATCGAGCGGGGCGTGGACGAGCCCTGCCTGTTCGGTCAGGGCGTCTCGCAGAACAAGGCGCACCAGGCGTGCCTGCTGGACCTGGCCAGGTGGATCGTGGCCGAGCGGGTCCCGCTGAACGGCACGCTGCTGCTGTGCGTGAACAACGAGGGACGCAGCAGCCACGACTGCTCACGGGCGATCCTCGACGCCCTCCCTTACCGCCCCGACCTGGTCGTCCAGCTCTTCTGCACCGGGTTCGAGGTGTCGGTCGGCAACCGGGGCCGGGTGGACGTGATCATCGACGTCACGGGGCAGGCGACGCACTCGTCGAGCCCACCGAACGAGGGCCGGGTCATCGATATCGTCGCCGACGTGGTCATCAGGCTCCGCGAGCTCGACGCGACCGTCCGGGCCCGCGCGGAGCACCCCGAGCTCGGCCGCGAGCAGGTGGTGCCGTACCTGGTCGGCTACGAGCCGCTGGCCCCGCACACCCTGCCGGCGTCGGCGCGGATCACGGTGGACCGGCGGCTGCTGCCCGGCACCGACCCCGCCGAGGCGGCCGCGGAGATCGCGGCGGCACTGGAGGGGATCGAAGGCTGTGAGGTCAGGCCGGGGGTCACGATGCTGCCCGCCTACCTGCCGCCGGAGCGCCGCGAGGTGCTGGGCGCGCTCGACGCCGCCGTCGCGGCCCGGCTGGGGGAGGCCAGGCACGGCGTCTACGGGGGTTCGTTCGACGCGGGCGGGCCGTCCGAGCGCGGCATTCCCACCGTCATGTTCGGGGTGCCCGCCGAGGGCGATCTTCTCGGCGACGACTTCGTACGGCTGTCCGCCGTACGCGACGAGGCCGCCGTGCTTCGTGACACCGTCACCCGCTTCCTGAGGAAGTGACCTCCATGGCCCATCAGTCCAGCTCCACCCGGGTCGTCCTGGCCAGCCTGGCCGGGACCACGATCGAGTGGTACGAGTTCTTCATCTACGGCACCGCCGCGGTGCTGGTGTTCGACAAGCTCTTCTTCCCCAGCTACGACGACCTGGTCGGCACCCTGTTGTCGTTGTCGACGTTCGCCCTGGCGTTCGTGGCCAGGCCCATCGGCGGGGCGCTGTTCGGGCACTTCGGCGACCGGCTCGGCCGCAAGTCCATGCTGGTCGTCACGCTGTGCCTGATGGGCGGCGCGACGCTGTGCATCGGCCTGCTGCCCACGTACGAGACCATCGGCGTGGCCGCCCCGATCCTGCTCGTGCTGCTGCGCGTGGTGCAGGGGCTGTCGCTGGGCGGCGAGTACGGCGGCGCGGTCCTGATGAGCGTCGAGCACGCGGCCCGCGAGCGGCGCGGCTTCTTCGGAGCGCTGGTGAACACCGGCGCCGCCTGGGGCCTGCTGCTCGCCAACCTGGTGTTCCTGCTCACCTCGCAACTGTCCGACGACGCCTTCCTGACCTGGGGCTGGCGGATTCCGTTCCTGCTGAGCGCGGTCCTGGTCGGCCTGGGGCTGGTCATCAGGCTCAAACTGGCCGAGAGCCCCGACTTCCAGGAGGTCAAGGAGCGCGGCGAGGTCAGGAAGACGCCGATCGCCGAGGTGCTGACCGAGCACTGGCCGAGGGTGCTGCTGATGTGCCTGGCCTACATCCCGGCCGGCGCCACCTTCTACATCGCCACCGTCTACTCGCTCAGCTTCGGCGAGAAGCAGCTCGGGCTGGATCGCGACATGATCCTGGAGCTTGTGCTGCTGGTCAACGTGTTCAGCATCGTGGCCATCCCGTTCTTCGGGTGGCTGTCGGACCGCGTCGACCGCAAGCGGATCTTCTGGATGAGCATCGTGCTGATGGCCGCGCTGCCGTACGTGTGGTTCACGGCCTTCCAGACCGGCTCCTTCTGGCTGATGCTGCTCGGCTTCATCGTGCTGTTCATCCCCTACACCGCCAACTACGGCACGATGCCGACGTTCTTCGCCCACGTCTTCCCGCCCGCGGTGCGCTACACGGGCATGTCGGTCGGCTACACGCTCGGCACGGTGTTCGGCAGCGGCCTGGCGCCGATCATCGCCACCTGGCTGTACGACAGCACGGGCTCCTGGCTCGCCATCGCGATCTACATGACCGCCGTCGGCGTGGTGGGGACGGTGGCCGCGCTGTTCCTGACCGAGCGGGCCGGCTCCGGTCGGACTGAGCGGGTGGTGGCGTGACGGAGTTCCACACCGCGTTCCACACCGCGTTCCACACCGCGTTCCACACCGCCACGGACCTGCGGCACGCCTGCGAGCTGAGGGCCGCCCACCCGGAGGCCACCCTGCTCGCCGGCGGCACGGACGTCATGGTGGGGCTCAACTTCGGGCACCGATCCGCGACCGCGCTGCTCGATCTTTCCCGCGTTCCCGAGCTGCGCGAATGGTCGCGCGACGGTGACACGGTCACGCTCGGCGCGGGCGTGCCGTACACGCGGATCGTGGCGGAGCTCGGCGGCGCGCTGCCGGGGCTGGCGCGGGCCGCGCGCACGATCGGCTCGGCGCAGATCCGCAACCGGGCGACGGTCGGCGGGAACGTCGGCACGGCCTCGCCCGCCGGCGACGCGCTGCCGCCGCTGCTGTCGGCCCGCGCCTCGATCGAGCTGGCCTCGATCCGGGGCACGCGCTCGGTGCCGGCCCGCGAGTTCTTCCTCGGCCCAGGGCGTTCCGTGCTGGCCGGGGACGAGATCGTGACGGCGGTGCGGATGCCGGTGGCCGCGGGCGAGTTCGCCAAGCTCGGGCCGCGCAACGCGATGGTGATCGCGGTGGCGTCCGTGTCGGTCACGCTGGACCCGGCCCGGCGGCAGGTGGGCTGCGCCGTCGGGTCGGCCGCGCCGACGCCGCTCGCCACGGTGGAGGCGGAGGAGTTCGCCACCGCCGAGCTGGACTGGGACGGCGGGCGCGAACTGCCCGCACCGGCCGCGGCCCGGTTCGGCGAGCTGGTGGCACGGGCCACCGCGCCCATCGACGACGTGCGCGGCAGCGCCGGCTACCGCCGGCACGCCGTCGCCGTGCTCGCCCGGCGCACGCTGGAGTGGGCCTGGCGGGAGAGTCGCGCGAACACGGGAGGAGCCGGCCGATGAGGGTCGATCTGGAAGTGAACGGGGCTCGCCGCAGCCTCGACGGGGTGGAGGGCGGCGAGAGCCTGCTCTTCCTGCTGCGCGAGCGGGTGGGGCTGCCGGGCTCCAAGAACGCCTGCGAGCAGGGGGAGTGCGGCTCGTGCACGGTCTACCTGGACGGCACGGCCGTGTGCGCCTGCCTGGTGGCCGCCGGGCAGGCGCACGGCTCGGCGGTGGTGACCGTCGAAGGGCTGGCCGACGGGGACGAGCTGCACCCGGTGCAGCGGGCGTTCGTGGACGCGGGTGCCGTACAGTGCGGATTCTGCACCCCCGGGCTGCTCGTCGCCGTGCACGACCTGCTGGCCAGGCGCGCCGACCCGGACGAGCCGGAGATCCGCGAGGCGCTGGCGGGCAACCTGTGCCGCTGCACCGGCTACGAGAAGATCTTCGAGGCCGTCCGGCTGGCCGCGGGGCGGTCCCGATGACGATGACGCGCCCGATCACGGCCGACGGCGTGGGCACCTCGGCCCGCCGGCCCGACGCGGTGGCCAAGGTACGCGGCGACTTCGCGTACTCCTCCGATTTGTGGCACGACGAGATGGTGTGGGGCGCCACCGTCCGCAGCCCCCACCCGCACGCGCGGATCCTGTCCGTGGACGCCTCCGCCGCGCTCGCGCTGGACGGCGTGCACGCCGTGCTCACCGCCGCCGACGTGCCCGGCGTCAATCGGTACGGGCTCGAACGCCGCGACCAGCCCGTGCTGGCCGAGGACCTGGTCCGCTACGTCGGCGAGGCCGTCGCGATCGTCGCCGCCGACACGCCCGCGCTGGCCCGCCGCGCCGCCGGGCTCGTCCACGTCGGCTACGAAGAACTGCCCGCGGTGACCGACGCCGAGCGGGCGCTGGAGAGCCCCGCCCTGCACGAGGGCGGCAACCTGGTACGCCACCTGCGCATCCGCCGCGGCACGCCGCGCCAGGCGGACGTGGTCGTGACCGGCGAGTACGAGGTCGGCATGCAGGACCAGGCGTTCCTCGGCCCGGAATCCTGCCTGGCCGTCCCCGACGAGACGGACGGCGTCGACCTCTACTGCTCGACGCAGTGGCTGCACGTCGACCAGGACCAGCTCGCGGACTGCCTGGCCCGGCCCAAGGACAGCGTGCGGCTCACGCTGTCGGGCGTGGGCGGCGCGTTCGGCGGCCGGGAGGACCTCAGCGTGCAGGCCCACGCCTGCCTGCTGGCGCTGCGGCTCGGACGCCCGGTGAAGATGAGCTACGGACGGGAGGAGTCGTTCTCCGGCCACGTGCACCGCCACCCCGCCCGGATGCGCTACGAGCACGGCGCCACCCGCGACGGGCGGCTGCTCTACGTCAAGGCCGACATTCTGCTCGACGGCGGCGCCTACGCCTCCACGTCGCCCGCCGTAACCGGCAACGCGGGCTGCTTCGCGACCGGCCCCTACGAGGTGCCCGCCGTGGAGGTGGACTGCCGGGCCGTCTACACCAACAACCCGCCCGCCGGGGCGATGCGCGGCTTCGGCGCCGTCCAGGTGTGCTTCGGCCACGAGTCGCAGATGGACAAGCTGGCCGCGGCGCTCGGCCTGGACCCGGTCGAGCTGCGGCGGCGCAACGCCGTGCGCACCGGCTCGGTGATGGCGACCGGGCAGCGGGTCGACGGGCCCGCCCCGGTCGCCGAACTGCTGCGCCTGGTCGCCGGTAAGCCCATGCCCCCACCCGCCGGCGACGACCTCCGGCTGCTGCCCGGCGGCACGTCGAACTCCACGCGCGCCGCGGAGCTGGTGCGCGGCGTCGGCTACGCGCTGTCGGTGAAGAACATCTGCAAGTCCGCCGGGTATGACGACTTCGGCACCGCCCGCGTACGGATGTACGCGCACGAGGGCGGCCCGGCCGCCGAGGTCCACACCGCCGCGGCCGAGGTCGGCCAGGGCCTGGTGACCGTGCAGGCGCAGATCGCGCGGACCGAGCTGGAGATCGCTCTGGTGACGATCCTGCCCGCCGACACGGCCGTCGGCGACGCCGGCACCTCCTCGGCCTCGCGGCAGACGTGGATCTCCGGCGGAGCCGTACGGGCGGCCTGCCTCGCCGTGCGGGCCACGCTCCTGGAACGCGCGGCCGGCCTGCTCGGCGAGCCCGCGGCGGACCTCGTCTACGGAAGCACGGTGTCATCGCCGTCGGGCCGGACCGTCGAGCTGGCGGAGCTGCTGGCCATGGGAGACGTCGACGAGACCGCCGTCTTCCGCCACCGCCGGACCGAGCCGCTCGACCCGGAGACCGGGCAGGGCGAGGCCCACGTGGCCTACGCCTTCGCCGCGCACCGGGCGGTCGTGGACGTGGATCCCGAGCTCGGTTCGGTCCGCGTGGTGGAGATCGCCTGCGCGCAGGACGTCGGGAAGGCGATCAACCCCGTGGCGGTCGAGGGCCAGATGCACGGCGGCATCGCGCAAGGGCTCGGGCTGGCCGTGATGGAGGAGATCCAGGTGCGCGACGGCCGCATCCTGAACCCGTCGTTCACCGACTACCTGATCCCTACCACGATGGACATGCCGCCGACCGTGCTCGACATCCTCGAACTGCCCCGGCCCGACTCACCGTACGGGCTGACCGGGGTGGGGGAGCCACCACTGCTGTCGGCACCGGCCGCGATCGCAGCGGCCATCCGAGCCGCCGTAGGCGGCACCGCCGCAGGGGCGCTCGACCGGATCCCGATGACACCAGAGGCCGTCGCAACCGCCGTCCTCGCCTTGGCTGTGGAGCCTATGGCGTGAGGGCTGGAGTCGTGAGCCGGGCCACCTCGATATCGTCGATGCCTGGGAACACGTCGAAACATCCCTTGGACAGGGATTTCCTGTCGATCCAAACAGAAATCGGAGTCGACAGGCGAAGATCGAGGCTGTGAGGCCACTCGCGCGGCGTCAGGCGAGGTCGGCCTCCTCGGCAGGTGTGAGGTGACGTTGATCGACGATCAGGCCGAGGTGGTGGGCGTTCCAGAAGAGCGGCAGCGCTCTGGCGGGCGGCTTCCTCCTAGGTGTCGATTGTCATGAATACCATAGGGGGGTATGGTATCGCCACGGACGGTGACCTGAGGAGGGGTGGGCATGGCCGGATACAGCGGCACCAAGCAGGACCACGCGATGCGGTTGCGTCGCGTGGAAGGGCAGATCCGCGGCCTGCAGCGGATGGTCGAGGAGGACACCTACTGCGTCGACATCCTGACTCAGGTGTCCGCGGCCACCAGTGCACTGAAGTCGTTCTCATTGTCGCTGCTGGAGGAGCATCTGGCTCACTGCGTGGCCGAAGCCGCTCGGGAGGGCGGACCGGAGGCCGGCGCGAAGGTGAAGGAGGCCAGCGACGCCATCGCCAGACTGGTGCGGTCCTGACCCGCGCGCGAAGGCCAACGCGGCTCGCAAACTCCCCTGCCGCGAGCCTGCAACTCTGTCCACTACGCCCTTCGTAGCAGCTAGAGGGTCAGGAAGGAATGGCAGTGATGGGCGAGGAACGCCACCACGCCGGGCGCCGTCGCCAGTGTGGCTGGACCACTGAGAAGGGTTGTGACGGCCAGGACCCCAGTGATGCGCTCACGGCGACCGAGCGGCGCCTGCGGGTGCAACATCCGGCGGACGCGGGTCAGCGCCGTTTCCCCGCCTGCGCCCAGCGCGAAGGCCGGCACCTTGCCCGTCGCTAGACCAACCAGGGCTGCCGCAAGGTGGACACGCTGGTGTCGGCGTGCCGCAACGTCATCGGCCAGTAGTTCGATCAGGCGCGCGACCTCCCTGCGGGCCTGCTCGAAAAGGGGCACGCGGGGGAAGGCCCGCGCCATGGCCTCGGAGATGGCGAGCACCAGGTGGTGACGCCCCCGCAGATGCGCTCGCTCGTGGGCGAGTACGGCGGCGACCTGCTCGGGGGCGAGCGAGCGCAGCGCGCCGGTCGTGATGACCGTGTGCCCCTTCCGGCCAGGCAGGCAGTATGCCAGGCGCTCGTCGTAATCGACCACGAGCGCGTCGAGGTCGAAGTCGTGTCTCCCCAGGAGGGTAAGGGCCTCGGCGTGCCGGCGCCGCTCACGGCGGGCGCGTAGCAGGACCGCCGCGCCCATGTAGGCCACACGGGTCAGGATGAGGCCGCCGACCACGAGAGCCACACGGGCGCTGGTCGAGTTCAGGGCCGCCTCGTCGCTGAGCAGGGCCGCGCAGGCCTCGAACAACTCGGCCAGGCCATGCCCCACCACGGAGGCGGGCACGGCGGCGGCGAATGCCGACAAGAGTGCCGAGGCGATCACCGACACGCCCGCCGCCTGCCACATGGCGATGGCCAGCCGTGGCGCCCGATCGGCCCAGGCGGCTCGCCTCAGTAGCCTCGGCAGTGTCAGAGCTGCGAAGACGACGTACAGGGCGAGGACGATCGCCACTGTCATGAGCGACGTTCCCTGGGTGGGTAGACCTGAAGTGCCGCCTCCAGTGCACTGGCCTCCTCGGCACTGAGTCGCTCGAGGAAGTGCACCAATGTGGCAGCCCTGTTACCGCTGTTGGCCAGGGACTCACGCATCACCTCGGCGGTGTAGGCCTCCTTCGACGACACCGCCTCGTAGATGTATGCCCGCCCGACAGGCTGCCGCTTGAGCAGACCCTTGGTGTGCAGCTTGTCCATCACGGTCATGACCGTGGTGTAGGCGATGACGCGGTCTTTCTGGAGATGCTCCAGGACATCCCGCACCGAGGCCGGTTGCCTGATCGCCCACATGCGGTCCATGATCGCGGTCTCCAGTCCTCCCAGGCCACGCACCATTTGACAGTCTCCTCCGGAGCCGATCCGGTTATCCTACCGAGGATCGTAGACGCGTGGCCGGGAGAGTCTTCTTCACGACAGCGAGTGCAGGCGGTCACCTGGTGAAGGCCGAAGTGGGCAAGATCTCCGGCGTCACGGCCGTTGACGTCGATCTGGTCACCGGCAAGGTCACCGTGACGGCGAACGAGCCCGTCGGTGAGGCTCTTGTGCGTGATGCCGTGGAAGAGGCGGGATACGAGCTGACCTCTGCCTGACCGAGGCGTTGGAAAGAGGAGTTTCTGACGCTCCTGGTGAACGCCCGGGAGCCGGGTGCCGTACGTCTATGTGTGGCGGCACCCGGTCGGCTTTTCGCTGGTTCTACGAGCCGCCTTAGTACACTGATGGGTATCATGACGTGCTGATATCCAGGGAAGGGCGGTGGGATTATGCGGAAAGACCGTATGGCGCGTGTGGCGCGCGCCGTCCTGCTCGTTGCCCTCGCCCTTGGTGTGTGCGGCATGCATACCTTGGGGCATCTGGATGGCCGGCATGGTGGCACCGCCGCCGGCGGGCACGCCATGGAGGTCGTTGCGCCTACGCCCCTCCCGGTTGTTCCCGCTGGGCTCCAGGCCTTCGTTCCTGACCGTGGGATGCCCGGGTTCGACCCGACGGACGTGTGCCTGGCCATTCTGATGTCGTTCGTCGTCCTGCTGTTGACCGCTGCCTGGATCAAGGTGGGACGGCGGGCCGGTGCCAGGGGTGGACCGCTTTCGTCCGTCCAGCAGATCGCCCGACCGCCGCCAAAGCACATTTCCCGGCGGCTGGCGATTCTCTCGATGTTGCGCATATAGGCCGATGGCTCGTGTGGACAGGCTTCGGAGCCTGCCCGCGCACAGGCCGACGGTTCGACACATCGAGAGAAGAAACAACCATGCGTATCAACCGCAAGATGTCCATTGCCATGGCCGCGGGCGCCCTTGCCCTGGTGACCGCCTGTGGTGGGAGCAGCGATTCCATGGCAGGACATGAGGGAGTGAGCAGCAGCAGCGCGCCGGCCGCGACCAGCGCCGGCGCCCAGCCCTCGGGGACCTTCAACGACGCGGACGTCATGTTCGCGCAGATGATGATTCCGCACCACGAGCAGGCGGTCGAGATGGCCGACCTCGCGGCGACGCGTGCGAGCGATCCGGAGATCAAGGAGCTCGCGACGAAGATCAAAGCGGCTCAGGACCCAGAGATCCAGACCATGAAGGGCTGGCTGACCGAGTGGGGCAAGGCCGCGCCCGAGGCCGGCATGGGGCACGACATGCCCGGCGTCATGTCCGAGGAGGACATGAAGAAGCTCGACGGCGCCAAGGGCAAGGAGTTCGACAAGCTGTTCGCGCAGCAGATGATCGCCCACCACAACGGCGCGATCGAGATGGCCCGCACCGAACAGGCGAATGGTTCGGACCCGAAGGCCAAAGAGCTCGCCAAGGCGATAGAAGCCACGCAGCAGGCCGAGGTGGAGCAGTTGCAGAAGATTCTGGATCGGCTCTGACCTCATGACCCGTCCGAGTGTGGTCCGCACTCGGACGGGTCAAGGGGCTCGTTTGGGCCGGTTGGTCGCCGCTCGATCACATTTGACGGCGGTTGCGGTAGGCGGCGGTCTTGGCGCGAGCCGTACATGCTGCGCTGCAGTAGCGGCGGGAAGCGTTGCGAGTCAGGTCGATGTAGACCGCCTCGCATTGGTGCGCCTCGCACGCCCCGAAGCGTTCGGGGCCGTAGCCGTCGACGATCAGGGCCAGCGCCGTGGCGAACTCGCCGCCCAAGGCTTCCACCTGAGTGCCGCCCCAGCCGTGGAAGTGCAGGTGGAAGGGCTGGCCGACGTCCTCGACCAGGTACGGCTGCGCGCCGTACCTGCGGATCATCGCATTGATGTGGGAGGCCTGGCCCGCCGGTCGTTCGGCCAGCAGCGCCTGCCGTAGCTCGGCGGCCAGCTCGGCCAGGCGCGGGCCCGCGTCCGGAAGGGCGCGCAGGGACGCGCTCGCCTGGTCTCCGAGCTGGGCGGCGAACGCCGTCACCAGGTCCTCGCCCGCCAGCGGCTGAACCGAGGCGCCACCCCGCCGGCGCGCCGTCGCCAGGTTGACCAGCTCGGCTATGAGCGGAGCCTGCCGGGTCACGTTACAGGCTATTTCCACTTGACTAGTAACACCTCTCCGTGTGTCATAGGCGTAATCCAGTTAGATGGTAACGGAGCTGCCGTGTTCGTGTCCTATCGCCGTTTACTCGCCCATCCGGGTGTCCCTTACCTGCTCGTCGCCGGGCTCATCGTCAAGCTGGGCACGCCCGTGCTGAGCTTCGCCCTGTTGCTGGACGCCGTCGACAAGCTCGGCTCCTATGCCGGCGCCGGGCTCGTCCTCACCGGCCACGCCCTGGCCCTGGCCTTGTGCGCGCCGCTGGGCGGGCGCATCGCCGACCGATACGGCCCGCGTCCTGCCTTGACCGGCTACCTGGCAGCTCACGCTCTCGCTTACGCCCTGCTCCTGCTCGCCCCGCCGACTCTGATGATCGGTGCCGCGGTGCTGCTCGGTGCCACCACCCCGCCCGCCGGATCGGTCATCAGAAGCGCCTGGCCACGCCTCGTCCCCGCCACCTCGCTGCCTGCCGCCTACGCGATCGACAACGCCGTGAACGAACTGATGTTCATTGTCGGCCCTCTGCTCGTACCGGTCCTGACCTGGTTCATCCCGGCCCATGGCGTGGTGACGGCCGCTGGGGCCGCCGTGCTGCTCGGCACCGCACTGCTGCGGATGTCCTCCGCAATGAGGCAGGTCGCGCCCGCCCCGCCGGGCCGGTTTCATCTGGCCGGGCCGCTCACCCACCGGCGCACCCTGCTGCTGCTGATCATCGCCGCCTCCGGCACGTTCACCTTCGGCTGTCTGCGCATCGCCACGGTCGCCTCGGCCGCCACGTTCGGCTCGGCAGCGTCCGCCGGCGTGCTGATGGGCCTGCTGTCAGCCGGCGCCCTCCTCGGCACCCTCGGGTACGGCGCCCGAGCCTGGCCCATCACCGGCGGACGCCTGCTCGTCGTGCTTCCGCTCGCGGAAGCGGCCGTTCTGCTGGGCGCAGGCTGGGCACCCGGCTTCGTGTCGCTCGCCGTACTGATCACTCTTGTCGGGCTGGTGACCGGGCCGCGCGACGCCGCCGTGCCGACTCTTCTCGCCGACCACGCTCCAGCCCGCTACCGCACCGAGGTCTTCGCCTGGCTCAACACCTTCATGTGGGCCGGCTACGGCCTGGGCACCGCCGTCGCCGGTCGGCTCATCGGCCCTGAGGACACCGGCACCGCCGCCTTTGCGGCGGCAGCCGTCGCAGCCGTGGCAGGAGCGATCCTGGCGGTCGTCACCCACCGATACTCCTCGCCGGCGCCGGCCAAGGCGCCTTCCCATGAGTCCGATCACATAACCGATGGTTGAGGCAGGCTTTCACCGCCGGGCAAGGACAGGGCCGTTCCCTGCCCGGTGTGGCAAGGGGGGCCCGTCAGTGACGTGGTCGTCTGCTGATCGCGTTGGCGATCGCCGCCGCCACTCCGAACACGGGATCCCGGCCGGGTTCGCATGAAGAGAACAAGGGCTGGCAAATTGCCTTGGTTCACCCACTCGACCTGGTCAATGCCCTCTTGGGCTTCTCGTCTGTCAGTGCGGTACGACGCCCTCGGCCAGGACCCGCCGGTAGTTCGTCACGCGATCTTCGACGGTGTCCAGGCAGCAACTGGAGCACTTCACCTGCTCCGCGGAGGTGTAGTAGAGGCAGCAGGTGTTGCGTAGATAGAACAGGCCTTCACGGTCGTTCTCCCTGAGGCGGATGACACTGCCCAGGCGGCCGAGATCGCCGGTGGCTGCGGTCAAGAAGCTTTGGTAGGCGCCCTCCAACTGATCGATGTCACCGCCGCGGCGGCTGGCGATGCAGAAGGCCGCCGCGCAGCCGTGGGCCACGCCGCCGTAGAGCTGCCGCAGCCCGGCGCGGGTACGTACGCGCATCGCCCGCGCCAGCGGCAGCAGATGATCGTCCAGCACCCACGAGACCAGCGTCTCCACAGGTGCCTCGGCGACGGTGGGTTCGCGGAGACCGACGGCTTCGAAGCCGTGGTGCGGGGAGAGCCGGATGGCGACGTTCCGCGGACGCATGTCGATCACCTTGCCGTCCACGGCCCAGGCGAGGAGGGCGGAGGCGGTCACGGTGCCCGCGTAGACCGCCATGACGGTCAGTGCGGTCGCGTGGTCGGAGACCTGGCCGCTCGCGTGTCGCTCGGCGTCGAGCACCTGGCCCAGCTCGTCGGAGGATGGGTCCAGCAGCCGGTCACAGCCGATCCAGTCCTCTCCTGGTGCGAGCCCGCGCTCCAGCCGGAAGCGGTCGCCGAAGGATTCCAGGCGTGCGAAGACGTCCGTCAAGTCTGTTCGTCCTTTCATGCGGTACGAGCCGCGTCGAGCAGTTGTGCCGTGTAGACGTGGGCGGGCGCGTCGGCCAGGTCCGCGGAGAGTCCCTGCTCGACGACCGTGCCGTCGCGCAGCACCACGATCCGGTCACACGACTGCACCGCTTCACCGAGGTCATGGGTGACGAACAGCACGGCCAGGGCGCGATCGGTGGCCAGGGCACGCAGCGTCGTGGCGATGCCGGCGCGGGTGGAGACGTCCAGCATCGAGGTGGCCTCGTCGGCGACCAGGAGGAGCGGATCGGCCACAAGCGCTCGGGCGATGGACACGCGCTGCCGCTGGCCGCCCGACAGTTGACCGGGGAAGCGCTGCAGGAACTCGTCCGTCGTCGGTAGCCCGGCGGCGCTCACCGCGGCACGCATCCGGGCGGCTCGCTGGTTCCGCGGTGCGCCGATTGTGGTGAGGGGTTCGGTGACCAGGCCGGCGACGCGCATTCCGGGATGCAGCGCGTCGTAGGGGTCCTGGTGCACGAAGCCGATCCGCTGCTGGAGGCGGCGCAGCGCCCGGCCGCGCTGTGCGGTCAGTTCCTCGCCCGCGATCTCGACCTGGCCGCTCGACGGGCGGAGCAGGCCGAGGATGATCCTGGCCAGGGTGCTCTTGCCCGAGCCGCTCTCGCCCACGAGTCCGACGATCTCTCCGGCATGGATGTCGAGATCCACGCCACGCAGCGCCTCCACGGTCCTGGACCGCGTCCGGTAACGGTGATGGACGCCGGTGACACGCACGACCGGTGCCCCGGGGGTGTGGACGCTCCGCGGCACCACCGGGTAGGTCGGCTTGTCGTGGTGGTGGCAGGCCACCTGAGCTTTGCTGCGCGTGCGCAGCGGTGGCTCTTCCAGCGAACACTGGCCGGTGGCCAGGGGACAGCGCGGGGCGAACCGGCATCCGTCCGGCAGCAGCTCAAGGGCGGGGGCGGAGCCGGGGATGCTGCCCCACGGCACCTGGCGGTCCGCGACCGGCGTGGCGGTGAGCAAGCCGGCCGTGTAGGGGTGGGCGTGCTCGGCGGCGAGCGTACGTGCCGGGCCCACCTCGGCAAGCCGTCCCGCGTACATGACCGCGACCCGGTCCGCGTACGGCATCAGCCCGGCGAGGTCGTGCGAGACGACGAGCATGGTGGTGCCGAGTCCGGCGAGCAGTTCGAGGACCTGCCGCTGGGTGAGCACGTCCAGTCCGGTGGTGGGTTCGTCGGCGATCAGCAGTCGCGGCTCGCCCGCCAGCGCCAGGGCGATCGCCACCCGCTGGCGTTGCCCGCCGGACAACTCATGCGGGTAACACCGCAGCATGGCCGGCTGAAGTCCGACGCGTTCGAGCAGTTCGGCGGGATCCGCGCGGCCACCGTGCAGGGTGAGCATCTCGGTGATCTGGGCGCTGATGCGATGCACCGGGCTGAGACCGGTCATCGCGCCTTGGGGAACGATGGCGATCTGGCGGCCGCGGACGTTCGTCCAGTCGGTACGGCCGGCCAGCTCCTCCTGGCCGAGCCTGGCGGACCCGGTCACGGTCGCGGCGGCCGGGAGCAGCCCGAGCAGGGCGCGGGCGAGCGAGGTCTTGCCACAGCCACTCTCGCCGACGAGCGCCACGACCTCGCCTTCCCCGACGTCGAGGGTGATGCGGTCCACCGCCGTCAGTCCGCCGTAGCCGATCGTGAGGTCGCGCAGTGAGAGCGTCATCGGGTGGCCTCCCGGAGCGCGGGGTTGAGGCGTTCTTCGACGGCGATGCCGATGAGGGCCAGGGCGAGCACGGTGAGTGTGATGGCAGCGCCCGGCGGGAGCGCCCACCAGAGCCACGCGTCGGAGAGGAACACGCCGTTGGTCTGCACCCAGAACAGCGTGGTGCCCCAGCTCGGCGCCGTGGGGTCGCCCAGGCCGAGGAAGGAAAGGGTCGCGTCGTAGATGACCGCCCGCATGGCCGTACGGACGAAGACCGGGATGAGCAGCGGGCCGATCAGGTACGAGCCGTGCCGCAGGAGCAGCCACCAGCGCGGCGCGCCCATCGCGCGGGCCACCTCCAGATGACCGCGCGACCACGCGGTCAACACGGCGGCCCGCAGTACGCGGGCCGGGACCGGCCACAGGATCAGGGCCAAGATCGTCACCCGGACACCGAACGACTGCCCGAGGAAGGCAGCCGCCAGGATGTAGAGGATCAGCTCGGGCAGCACCAGCATGACGTCGGTGCCGCGCATCAGCATCGCCGACAGCCAGCGCGGCCCGATCCCGGCCGCCCCGCCGACCAGCGCCGCGAGGACGGTGGTGGCCACGGCGACGATGAAGGCCAGGCTGAGTGAGGTGCCGGCGCCGACGATGAGCTGGTCGAGCAGGTCCCTGCCGAGATCGTCGGCGCCGAGCGGAAGCCCATCGCCCGGAGAGGCGTAGGGCTCCGCCACCCGGGCGCGGCCCGCGTCGTCGGGCAGTGCCGTGCCGTACAGGGCGACGCCGACGACCACGGTGAGGATCCCGGCACCAATGAGCCCCTGGGTGCCCAGGAGGTCACGGCGGGGTGCGCGCAGGAACATCATCGGCCGCCTCCGGTTCTGGCGCGGGGATCAAGCAGCGGATAGGTGGCGTCGGCCAGCGCGTTCATCAGCACGACCATCAGCGTCAGCACCAGGAACGCGCCCTGCATCAGCGGATAGTCGCGGGCCGTGATCGCGTCGAAGGTCAGACGGCCGAGTCCCGGATAGGCGAAGACGGTCTCGACCACGATCGAGCCGGCGGCGAGGAAGCCGATCTCCATCATGAGGATCGTGTGCACCGGCAGCAGCGCCGGCCGCAGGGCGTGCCGCCGGACGAGCCGCCCGTACGGGACGCCCCGGGCGTGCGCGTGCTGGATCGGCTCGCTGGTCAGCACCGTCAGCAGCGACGAGCGGGTGTAAAGGAACAGGTACCCCATCCCGGTCAGGGTCAGGGTGCTCACCGGCAGGATCAGGTGCACCAGCACCCCGGAGACCGTCACCCCCTCGACACCGGACACGCCGAACGTCGGCAGCACCTGGAGCTGCACGCCGAACAGCACGATGAGCAGCATCCCCAGCCAGAACTGCGGGAACGAGTCCAGCACGATGGCCGTGCCGAGCAGCCCCGAGCCCTTGCCCCTCCGCCTTCGGAGCGCGCCCACCACACCGAACGTCACCCCGACCAGCGCGGTGGCCACGATGCTGGTGCCGACGAGCAGCAACGTCCACGGCAGCGCCTCGCCGAGCGCCTGGGTGACCGGGCGCCCGTCGGACAGGGACGTGCCGAGGTTCAGGGTGAAAACGCCGCCGAGGTAGTCGAGGAACTGTTCGGGCAACGGCTTGCCGAAGCCGTACTGAGTGGCGATCTGGGCTCGTTCGTCCGCGGTGAGCCTGGCCAGCGCCTCCGGGCTGCCGAAGAGCTTCAGCGGGCCGCCGGGCAGCGCGCGCGGCAGGGCGAAGTTCAGAGTGAGCGCCACCGCGAGGACGGCGGCGTACTCGGCCAGGCGGCCGGCCGCGTAACGCCAGGTCATTGGAGCTTGAAGTCGACGAGCGAGAACTTGTTGAGCACGGCCGAGCCGTCCTGCCAGGTCCAGCCGCCGTAGACGTCCTTGCGGAAGGCGTAGGCGCCGTTGCGGTAGTAGAGCGTCAGGAACGGCATCTGCTCGGCGATCTGGGCTTGGAGCTGCTTGGCCGCCGCCGTTTTGGCCTCCATGGTGGGGGCCGTGGTGAGGGTCTTGACGGTGGCATCGACCTGGTCGTTCTTGAGCCCGACGATGTTCAGCGAGCCGTCGTCCGGGTCGGAGGCCACGAGCTGGGCGATGGTGCCGCTGCTGAGCATGACGGGGGCCGACCAGCCCCACATGGACATGTCGTAGTTGCGGCCCTTGCGCACGTCGTAGTCGGGCCACACCTTCGCGTCCAGCGAGTCGGAGTCGAGCGAGGCGACCTTCACGGCCACGCCCGCCGTCTTGAGCATGTCGCGGATCAGCTCGGCACTGCGCAGCCGGTCGGTGGACGTGCTCTGGACCAGCAACTCGTACGACATCGGCTTCCCGTCGAGCACCCGGATTCCGTCGGCTCCCGGCTTGGCACCCAGGGCGTCGAGCTCGCGCTTGGCCGCTTCGACGTCGTAGACGGGGGTCAACGGGCCGGGCTTGATGGGGGAGCCGGCGTGGATGAAGCCAGGGTCGCCGGGCGTGCCCTGGCCGAGCAGGGCGGTCTTCACCAGGTCCGTCACGTCGATCGCCTTGGCCAGGGCGCGCCGTACCTCGGGCTTGTCGAACGGGGCCCTGGTCGTGTTGAAGGCCAGCAGCGTGGAGGCGAACTCGGTGCCCTTGACGACGCCGATGTTCGGCTGTCTTTCCAGGGCCTGGAGTTGCTGCGGGGGTACGGTGCGGGCGGACAGGTGGATCTCGCCCGTGCGCAGGGCGGCGAACTGGGTGGACTCCTCGGGGATGACCACGACCTTGACGGTGTCGACCTTCGGCTTGCCCAGGGCGTAGGACGGGTTGGCGGTCAGTGTGTACCCGCGGGCGTTGTCGTACTGGGTGAGTTTGTACGGCCCCGAGCCGATCGCCTTGTCCGTCCCCGCCTCGCTCACCTTCTCCACCGACGACCACAGGTGCTTGGGCAGGATCGCCATGTCGGCCAGGATGCGCCGGGGGAACTCGGGATCGGGCGCCTTGAGGGTGAGGGTCACGGTGTCGCCGCTTGCGGTCACGCTCTCCACCGGTCGGACGTCGATGGAGGAGTCGCCCTCCATGTTCTTCTTGTAGAACTCGACGCTGAACACCACGTCGTCAGCGGTCAGCGGTTTGCCGTCATGCCAGGTGGCCCCGGGCCGGAGGGGCAACGTGAAGACCTTGTTGTCCGTGGTCTGGATCTGCTTGGCCAGCAGCGGCGTGACCGAGTCGCCCTGGACGATCACCAGTGTGTCGAAGATCAGCTTCACCAGGTTGTTTCCCGGGTAGCCGGTCTGGCTGGTGAACGGGGTCAGCGTGCCCTCGTCGGAGGAGATGGCGATCGTGACGCTCTTCGCCGCTTTCCCGCTCTGTGGAGGCTCCGTACCCGTGCCGCATGCGGTCAGAGCTAACCAGAGCGTGGCCGCCGTCGCGAAGAACTTCCTCGGTTGCCGGATCACGGAACCTCCCGGGGGTATAAGAGGTCGAGACCGCCGCCGCGCGGGCGAGCGGTGTTTCATGCGACTCTATAGAGGTTTTCCGTAGATACAAGAGCTCAATATGTAAACTCCGAAATTCCCCATCGGGGCACGCAAGATGCCGATGAACTGCAGATATATGGCGGACGAGCCCTGGACCGGCGATCCGGAAGAAGTCTCTCAGTGTGTCCGTAACCGTTGCGAAGCCCGAACTACTAAGAGCAGTCGTAGGCTGTTGGTCCGCTACGCCTGCGTGGTGACGCGGTCGATCAAGGCCGTCGCTGTTCTGCGCATGCGGTCGCGCAGGTCGGTGGCGTGCGGGCCGCGGGTGAGCAGGAGTTGGTGCGCGGCGCCCACCAGGGCAAGAGCGAGCGCCTCGGCGTCCGCGTCGGCCACGATGCGGCCGTGTTCTTGCTCCGCCCGTAGGTAGGCGGCGAAGGCGCGCTCGCCGGCGTCCATTTCCAGGGTGCCGTCGGCGAGTGCTTCGCCCAGATGGCTGATGATGCTCGGTCTGGCCATGGCGAGTCCGGCGAGTGCGAGCAGGTTGCCCGCGAACAGTACCTCGATGCCGTCCATGAGGTTATCGACCACATCGCCCGTGCCGGCACGCCCCGGCAGGCGCGCCATCCCCGTTCCCGCGCGGCCGGCCCGGTCGAGGAGCAGCGCGGCCAGGAAGGTGTCCAGGTCGGCGAAGTGGTTGTAGAGCAGGCCGGTCGCGCAGCCGGCCTCCTTGGTGATGGCGCGCCCGGTCAGGCCGGCGGGGCCCTTCTCCTGGAGCACGCGTTCGGCCGCGTTGAAGAGCTGTTGCCGTAGGTCCGGGATCGCAACGCCGCGCGGTGACATGGCCAGCAAATCTACCCGATTGCCAAGAATGAGCATGCGCTCATATAGTATGAGCGAGTGTTCATTCTCGACTTGAGGAGGCTTGTGGAGACGCGGGAGTGGTGATCGCCGCAGGGGCATTCATCCGCTACCCGTCGCCGGGCACCGCGCCGGATTCGGCGTCGCAACAGGGGCGATGGCCGTTGTCGTCATCATCGCTCTCACCGTCCTCCGAAGGGAAAGATCATGACCAGAAGAGCCGTCATCGTGGGCGCCGGGATCGCCGGACTCGCCGCCGCGCTGAAGCTGAGCCAGATGGGCTGGGAGCCGGTGGTGATCGAGCGGGCGCCGGCCCGGCGCAGCGGCGGATACATCGTCGCGTTCTTCGGCCGCGGCTACGGCGCCGCCGAGCGCATGGGCATCCTGCCCGCCCTGCGCGAACGTCATGTCGGCGCCGTGGACATGGTCTACCGGAAGGCCGACGGCCGGCACCGATTCGCGGTCTCGGGCGACACGGTGGGCGCCCTGCTCGGAGATCGAGGGCTGACGCTGATGCGCGGCGACATCGAGGCGGCGCTCTACGAGGCGGTGGCGGGCAAGGTGCCGATCAGGTTCGGCGCCACGCTCACCGCCGTGGTGCAGGACGAGGAAGGGGTACGGGTCGAGCTCGGCGACGGCACCGTACTGGAGGCGGAGCTGCTGGTCGGAGCGGACGGGCTGCACTCGAAGGTCCGCGAGCTGGTCTTCGGCCCCGAACAACGCTTCCGCCGCGACCTCGGCCACATGGTCGCCGCCACAACGCTGGACCACCTGCCGGAGGGCGCCCGCGAACACGCCTTCACCACCGTCGGTCGCGTCGGCGGCATCTTCATGATCGCCAACCTGGGGCCGGGCCGTACCGCGGCCTTCTTCACGTACGGCACCCCGGACCCGGCCGCCGAACTGGCCAAGGGCCCACGGCGAGCGCTGGCGGACGCCTACCGGGACATCACCTGGGCCGCTCCCGACCTGATCAGAACCATGCCGGCCGACAACGTGTACTTCGACAGCGTCAGCCAGATCATCGCCGACCGCTGGAGCGACGGGCGCGTGGTGCTCCTAGGTGATGCCGCCTGGTGTGTCACGCTCTTCGCCGGCTATGGATCCTCGCTGGCGGTCGGCGGTGCCGAAGTCCTGGGTGACGCGTTGAGCCGCCATCCCGACGACATTCCGGCGGCGTTGCGTGCATGGGAGGCCGAGCTACGACCAGAGGTCGAGGAACGCCAGGCCATGGGCCGCCGTAGCACCGGCTCCCACGCCCCCGCCAGCCGGCTGGACCTCCTGAAACGCGATCTGCCCCTCCGGTTGGCTGCCTTCCCGCCGGTCACCCGCTGGCTCCGCAGACATCTCCGCCTTCACTGATGTCTCCGTTTGCCACTATATTGCATAGTAGGTGGAGCCGATCGGCGGCTATGGAAGGGCATCATCTTGGCTCTGTGCGCGATCAGACCAGACGATGAATCGTAGTAGCTTTTCGCTGATCTTCCTGCTGTCCGCGGCGATCGCCGTCGTGCTGGCCACGGGTGTGGTGGTTCTCGCCACGTTGAAACCCCTTCCCGAGATCACCAGGCCGGTTGAGCGTCCATCCAGCATGGGCAGGCGCATTCCCCCCACGTCGCCGGCGGCCGAACCGGTCGCGCCGCTGAAGCGGCGTCGCGAGGCCCACCTTCTGGTTCTCGGCGACCGCACGCTGTCCGAGATGGTGGTGGCGAGCGTCCGCGGGCGGACGGGAGTGTCTGCGGTGGAGCCGGTTGATGCGGCCCGGCTGACGATCGCGGGCAGACAGGTGTCCACCATGGGCGTGGACCCGTCGTCATTCCGCTCCTACACGCCCGGTCCCACGGCCCGCTCGGATCCGTTGTGGCAGAGCATCGCAGCAGGTGACGCCGCCATCTCCTTCGGCTTGGGGACGGACGGCGGGTTGGCGCCGGGTAGTTCGGTGAACGCGGGAAGCCTGCGGTTGCGGGTCGGTGCCGTGGCCACCATGGGGCTGGGGATCATCGACGCGGTCGTGTCCAGGCCCACCGCACGGCGCTTGGGGTTGCCGCAGGGGAACGCCCTGCTGGTGAGCGCGCCACGGGCCGACTCCGCCAAGCTCAGGAACGCCCTGTCACGTACGCTGCCCAAAGGGCTCCAGGTCGTCGTCCTCAAGCCCGTGTTCACGCCTGCCCGTACCGGAAGAGCGCCCAGTTCGTTGCCCGGCGACCGGATCCGTACCGCCCTGACCGCCGCCGCGAGCAAACTCGGCGCCCCCTACGTCTGGGGCGCTGAGGGACCCGATGCGTTCGACTGCTCCGGGCTGATCCAATGGGCCTTCGGACGCGCGGGCATTCGCCTGCCCAGGGTGACACACCAGCAGTTCGCCAGCGGCCCGCAGGTGCCGTTCGCGGAGATGCAGCCGGGCGACCTCATCTTCTGGCGGCTCGACCCGACGAACCCCGGCTACATCTCCCACGCGGCGATCTACTGGGGTGACGGGAAGATGATCCAGGCACCCAGAACGGGCGACGTCGTCAAGATCGTGCCCGTGCACACACGCAATCTCGCCGGAGTCGTCAGGGTCTCTCCCGGTTGAGAACTCAGCTTCAGAAGTCCTCCCGGCGCCCGGGCGGCGACGCGCAGATCAGAGTTCGCCGGCGGAAGCCGAGATCCCGCTCGCGCACACCGCTTCGGTCCACGCCGAGATCAGCGGGGCCGCCGCGAAGCCATACGTGCTGCCCTTGCATCGACGACCGATCCATGCGCGGGGACGGGCGCACATGTGGCCATGGCCGTCCGCTGCGCAGCAGGTGCACCTCGTGGATCAAGGCTCGAGAACGGCGTCTCCGTTGAGGTAGCGGCCAGGTGAGGTGCCGACGGTACGGCGGAACGCCGCGAGGAAGGCACTCGGGGTGGCGTATCCCACGGTGTGCGCGACCTGCGCCACCGGCCGTCCTTCGGCAAGGAGAGGCAGGGCGGCGCGCAACCGCATGTGGGTGCGCCAGCGGTCGAAGCTCATGCCCGTGTCGCGGACGAACAGCCGGGTCAGGGTGCGTCGGCTCACGCCGATGGCGCGTGCGTGGGCGTCCAGGCCGCGGGGGTCGGCGGGGTTGTCCAGCAGGGCGTCGGCCACGGCGCGTACCCGGTCGTCCACGGGCGGCGGAACGTCGATCGGCAGGGCCGGCAGCGGGCGCAGCAGGTCCAGCACCACCGCCTCTGCGCGAAGCCGCGCGTCGTCGGCGAGGTCCTCGCGGGCGAGGTAGGCGATCAGGTGGGCCAGCAGCCCGTCGACGCCGACCGCGGTGGGCTCGGTCCAGTCGAGGGCGCATCGCTCCGGGTCGAGGTAGAGGCTGCACAGTATGGCGTCGCGGGTGGCGCCTGTCCGGTGGACGACTCCCGCTGGTAGCCACAGGGCCCGGGTGGGTGGCAGGATCCAGTACGCGTCGTCGACGGCGACGCTGAGCACGCCGCTGCGCGTCCAGGCGAGCTGGTGGTGGGTGTGGCTGTGCGGGGAGATCCACTGCCCCGACTCCAGCGGGAAGCGCCCGACGACGATCACCCCGGCCGAGGCGGGGACGGTGGTGTCGACGGCCTCGATCATGTCCTCAGGGCGTGTCCTCATGGCGTTATTGTCCGGCCTCATCGCGGATTGTGGCCAGCACCGGGCGGCGCATAGCGTCGTCGGGTGCTGATTAATCCTCTATCTCTCCACTCGGCAGACGTATCCGTGGGACACCTGTCATGACGCCGGTGGCTCCTGAGGTCGCCGGTCGCCCTCGGGCGGCGCTGGTCGTGCTGTGCTTCGTACAGTTCATGCTGATCCTGGACGACAACGTGGTGTCGGTCGCCCTGCCCAGCCTCCGAGACGAGCTGGGCTTCAGCGATTCTGGGCTGGCCTGGGTCGTCAACGCGTACTTCCTGACCTTCGGCGGGTTGTTGCTGCTGGCCGGCCGCGCGGCCGACCTGCTGGGCCGGCGCCGTGTCTTTCTCGTCGGGGTGGCCCTGTTCGGGGCGGCGAGTCTGGCCTGCGGGCTCGCCCAGGAGCCGTGGCAGCTCGTGGCCGGGCGGTTCGTCCAGGGCGGGGGAGCGGCCATGGCGGCGCCGACCGCGCTGTCGCTGATCACCCTGCTGTTCCCCGGTGCCGAGGAGCGCACCAGAGCGCTGGGCGTCTGGGGCGCCGTCGCGGCCCTGGGCGGCACGAGCGGCCTGGTGATCTCCGGTGTGCTGACCGACCTCATCTCCTGGCGCTGGATCTTCCTGATCAACCTGCCCGTGGCGGCGGTGGCTCTCGCGCTGCTGCCCCGCCTGGTCGCGGAAAGCCGAGCCACGCGCCGGCCACGCCTGGACGTACCCGGCGCCCTCCTGAGCACGACCGCCGTGCTGTCCCTCGTCTATGGCCTGCTCCAGGCCCGCGAATCGGGCTGGGCGGACGTGGTCGTCATCGCGCCCTTGCTGCTGGCCGCCGTCCTGGCGGCCGGGTTCCTCGCGGTGGAGTCGCGGGCGGCCGAGCCGCTGGTGCCGATGTCGTTCCTGGCCCATCGGACGCGTGCCGTCGCCAACAGCGCGACCCTGCTGTTCTCCGTGGCCATGTACGCGATGGCCTACCTGCTGATGATCCACCTGCAGACCGTGCTCGGATACAGCCCACTCCAGGCCGGCATCGCCTACCTGCCCTACGGTGCCGGGATCCTCGCGGGCATGTGGCTTTCCGCCCGCGCGCTGACGAGGCTGGGCATGCGCTGGGCTCTGGTCCTGGCCTTCCTGGTCAGCGCGGCCGGCCTGCTGATGTTGTCGGGCGTGGCGGCGGGCGACCCGTACGCGACCGGTGTGTTGCCGGGCATGCTCGTCACGAGTCTGGGATGCGGGCTGAGCCTGCCGGTCCTGACGGCGGCCGGGGTTACGGGCACCACCGAGGAGAACGCCGGTCTTGGCTCGGCCTTGTTCACCTCGGTACAGCAGGTGGGCGGGGCGGTCGGAATCGCGGTCCTGGTCACCGTGAGCGCACGTCACAGCGATTCCCGAACCGGTTCGCCGGGCGCCGCGACGGAAGGTTTCGCGTTCGCGCTCACCATCGCCGCCGCCCTCGTAGTCCTTGGAGCCCTCCTCATAGGCGCTCTGCTTCGAGTCCGCCGCTCGGTCTCCGCGTCTGACCCCACCCGCCAGACGCCGGCCCGTCACGGGTGAGAATCAGCCGGCTCGCCCGGAGAGTCGCCAGACCCCCGATCCGTTCGGGCAGGGCTATATGGCCATAGGCGTCGCCTCGGTGGCGGGGGGAGGGGCGGACCGCTCGGCCCGGGAGGGTGGCGAAAGCATCCGCTGTCGATATACCCTCTAGGGGTATTGGTGCGCTCGACTGAGGAGATCACATGCGACGCCTTACCGCCCTGGAACCTGCCGAAGCGCCCGGGAAGTCACGTGAACTGCTGGAGGACATCGTCGGCAGGAGTGGCGGCGTGGGGGAGATGGTCGCCACCATGGCTCATTCGCCGGCTCTGCTGCAGGGCTACCTGGAGTTGTCCCGAGCCATGAAGCGCGTCAAGCTGCCCCGTGCCCTGAGCGAGAAGGTCTCGCTGGCCGTGCAGGAGTGGATTGGCTGCGCCTACTGCCTGGACGCGCACGCGGAGGCGGCCCGCGCGGCGGGGCTCAGCGAGACCGACATCGCGCTCGCCCGCCAGGGCACCTCGACGGACGCCCGTGAGGCGGCCCTCATCGCGATGGCGGTCCGCATTCTGGCCGAGCCGTCGGCCATCGGTGACGAGGACGTGGCGCAACTGCGTGCGCATGGCTGGAGCGATCGGATCATCGCCGAGCTACCGGGGTTGGTCGCTTTGAACCAGCTCACCGGCACGTTCAACCTTCTGGCAGGGCTCGAACCCGCGACGCAGGACGCTTAGGGGCGGCTTGCTCGACGCGTTCGGTCAGCATCGTCGGGAGCACGCTCCCCGCGCTGCGGGCGATTCGTGACCAGGGAAGGATCACTGTCCGGGAGTTAGGGTCCCGTGGGACAGGGGGCCCAGGGTTTCCTGGTCAGCCCGTGGTTTCAGTGAGACGAGCTTCACGGTCATGGGTGCTTCGCGGAAGCGAACTGTCCCGTGGCGATCAGAATCACGACGAGCGCGAGCGGCACGATCCACCCGCTCCAGCCGAGGATCGTCGCCTGCGTGGTGTCGATGCGCTCGCCGGCCTTGGCGAAGACGAGGTAGGTCCCGCCCGCCCCATTGAACGCGGCATGCGCGAGGGCCGCGGGCCACACGGACCCCGATCGGAGCCGCAGCCAACTGAAGACCGCGCCGACCAGGATGCACATGGCGACCATCGCGGTCATGCCGAGCCAGCCCGGCGCATCCGGGTAGTTGTATCCGAGGAGAATGAGCGGAGCGTGCCAAAGGCCCCAGATCACGCCCGAGATCAGGAGGGCTGGGAGTGTACCGAGCGGCATCAGTTTCGGCAGCAGCCACCCTCGCCACCCGAGTTCCTCCCCCAGCGCGGGGATGAGGTTGATGAACGCCGCCGAGGGGAGTGCGGCGAGCTGGATGACGATGAGCGCGCCGATCGGTATCGGGATTTCGGCCACTCCCGCGGCGCCCGCTTGCTCGTCGAGGACCTGTTGGAACGCGGAGAAGTTCACGAAATCGGCCGGGTAGACCCCCAGCAGCGCGCCGATCGGGAGCGCCACCAGGACGAGCGCGATGGACACGATGATCCCCAGCGCCGCGTAGCCGAGCAGGCTCCGGGCCGGTTGCAACGGCCACAGTCCGAGCGTCCACGTCTTGTGCTGCGGCCGCTCGACGAAGAACACGACGACGAGGGCGGCGATCGCGGGGGTCGTCATCGTGGCGACGGCCACGACTGTGAACCAGGGGCCGGCGAGTCCGTCACCGAACCAGAGCGGGAGCGCGAGGAGCCAGGCGAGCGCGAACGCCAGGGTGGTGAACACACCGATGGATCGCAGATCGCGCCTGCTCATGCGGGGTCCGCCTCGGGGCGTGGCCGTCGTCGATCCGCCCGGAGCTGCGATGGTCACGACGTCTGCCTTTCGAGGATGTGCAGACCGGCGATGGTGCGGTCGTCGCGGAACGCGATCCGTACCGTGTAGTCGCCCGCCTCCAGCGCAAGCGGCGTGTTCGTGATCGTCACGTCGCCGGCCCGGGTGACCTCAGGCTCTCCATGCCCTTCGAAGGCTCCCGACAGGCCGACGATCTGCGCCCACGCGGCCGCGAGCGCGTCCTCCGACAGGCCGTCGCGCATGCTCGGATCGAACTGCTCGGTGACACGCGTCCATTGCCCGGATGCGAGGCCCTCGATCACCGAGGCGGCCAGTTCGGCGACGCCGGGTAGGGGCGTGGTGTTCATGGGTTCTCCTGTTCTTGGATCGATCGGTTTGCCGTAGCGCTGAAACGCCGCCTGCCGGCTCACGCCGAGCGCATCACCGATGACCTGCCACGTGGCGCCGTTCTGGCGCGCCTGCTGCACGACGGCACGCACGACGTCATCGGCGGCGGCCTGCATGCTCACGGCGCGCCCTATCGAGTCGGCCCAGTCGTCGCTCCTCGTCAGGACACGTGAGGCGAGGAACGCCTCCATGCGCGCTTTCAAGGCCCGCACCGCCTCTGTCAACGTCTCTTGCACTTGTAAATCATAGCTTTACAAATGGACTGTGCGTCAAGAGAACTTGCCGGGACCATCTGGCTGGAATCGAACGCTAGAGAGCGTTTCCGCAGCTCAGAACCGAAGAGTGGCCGTTAGGGAGTCGGCGGGTCCACGGCGCGCATGGCGTCGGCGATCCAGGCATAGGGCATGGAGTCATGGTCTTCCTCGCTCGCAGTCCCGTTGATCAGCGCCACCAGGGATAGGTACCGGCCGTGAGCGTCGTCGTAGGTGGGGCCCTCGGAGGCGGCTTCCTCTTCAGCGATCTGGCGCATGATGTCGGGTATCTGCCGATACCCGTCGGCCATCCGGTTTCGAACTTCGGGGGTGAGCGGTGTGTCGGACAGCGCGGTGGCCGCTTCCATGAAGCGTGTGACGGCATGCTGGGCCCAGGGGGACCGGGGAGACTCTCCGGCGCGGTACGCGGCGAGGAGTCCCTCGACGAGCGGGGCCCCACTCACATGCATGAAGTCCTGAAACGGCTCGCTCGCCAGGACTCGGGTCTCCGGTGTGGACCAGATGTCGTGCAGGTAGGTACGGACCGCGTCGCGGAACACCGGGTTCGACACCAGGTCGGCCAGGTCGATCCACGCCTCGAGCTGGGCGGCCGTGGGGTCCGCGGGCAGGACTGGGCGCATCGTCCGCAACCGGTCGACGACGCTCTCGGGGACGTCCAGGTCCTCGCCGACGTCGTTCCAGAAATCGTCGATGATCTGTTCGCGTTCCTCGTCGGCCATCCAGACGAGCTTGTGCATCAGGTCGGCCTGAGCGGTGCCGCCCTGTTTGATCAGGGTTCTGAGCACCGCCCGCCTGGCCCGCAGGGTGCGCTCCTGGCGCTCGACGAACTCCAGGTGTGTGGTGAGCAGGTCGTGCAGGGTCGTGCCGCCTTCGAGCAGACGGCGAATCTCCTCCAGGTCGGCGTCCAACTCGCGCAGGGTGCGGACGAGTTCCAGCCGGGCGATGGCGTGGATGTTGTACATCCGGTGGCCGGCCTCGTTCAGGCCCGTGGGCTCGATCAGCCCGGTGTCGGCGTAGAACCGGACAGCGCTCACACTCAGGCCGCTGCGGCGCGCGGCGTCTCCGATGGGGTACAGCTCGTAGTCGTTCATGGGGCCACTGTCGTACCTCAGGCCGCTTGAGGCGCAAGCCGATTACGGATGCAGCCCACCGCGGTGAGGTCGTCCATCTGGCGGTCCAGGAGCCGGCCGGCCGGGCCGCCTCGGATGCGAGCGCGCCCCCTCCAGAACACGACACCGCACCACTCACGCATAACAGCGGTCATCCGGTCGCGGTTGGTGAACGCCCGGAACTCCGCTTTCCCTCACCGGCCAACCTCTCGGCTTCATGGTGCAGGGCCTCGATCAGGAGGCTGCGCCGTCTACTTGAGCGTCGTGAAGCCGGCGTGCGCCTGCTCCACCGCCTCGGGGTGGGCGCTCGTCTTCTCGTGCTCGGCCAGCGCGGTGAACTCGGCGGCGCCACGGCCCAGGCGCTTCATCTCGTAGACGGTGAGGATGACGCGGCGGTGCAGGGCGTGGGCTTTCACCTCGCGGGCGGCCGCGAGGGCGGCCTCGAACTCGGGGCGGACCTTCACCCGGGTGGAGATCTTCTCGCGGGGGATACCGTGCCGGGCGAGGCTGGAGTCAGACGGTGGTGCTGATGGCGGCGATGCGAGGGGCGGCCAGGCGGAGGTAGTCGCCGGTGGCCAGGGCGATCGAGCGGTCCAGCCGAGCGGCGTTGAAGAACAGCTCTGGCACGTGCAGCAGTGCCGGATCGGCGATCACCTCCAGCTTGGGGTGGTAGCTGAAGGGCAGTACGGTGCCGCTGACGCTGCCGGCCAGTTCCTCGGCTTTGCCGCGCTCGGCGAAGGCGACATAGGTGCCCTCCAGCAGGGCTTTGACCGCTTGCAGATCCAGGCGGGCATCACCGGGCACCACGGCCAGCACGTACCGGCTCTGCTTCTTGCCGACCTTGACCATCACGACCAGGCACTTGGCGGCCTGCGCGACGTCGTGTCCACGCAGAGCGCTGACCACCTCGGTGCGCCCCTCGGGTGGATGGTCGATCAGACGGTAGTGCGCTCCGGCCGCTTCCAGATCGGCGATCAACCGCTCATAGAGCCCCACGTCCAGGCTCTCGGGTGCGGGGGAACCGCCGCCCAACTCACCACTCACCGCTCAGCAACTCCTTCGCCTCGGAAATACGGTCTTCGTCGCGTTGGTAGAACACCCACTGCTTGATCTTCCTGCTGTTCAACAGGCCGGCCTGAGCGAGCACTTTCAGATGTTCACCGCAGGTCGGCTGACTCACCCCCAGCTTCTGGGCGATGAACAACGAGCAGACTCCGTCGCGCGCCAGATCGCCATCGCGCTGCGGCGGAAAATGGCGTTCAGGGTCGCGCAGCCACTCCAAGATCAGCAGACGCTTGTCGTTGGCCAGCGCCTTCACGAGATCTACGTCCAACACAAAGGAATTATGGCAATTAGCTAACTACCTGTCTACACACTGGATGTGTCGGGCCGGGGCGGGGGATGCTCACCCGGCGGCCATGGCGCAGCCGGCGGCCAGCCCGCCCCGCCGACCGGCACAAGCGGCACGCTCGGTTGCTCGCCCCGATCCAGAAGTTCGGCGGCGACGGTGCCGCCACCCCCGATCACCTCCGGCGAGTCGGCCGAGGACACCACCGCCAGGCCGCGCCGGGTGGAATGCGCGTGCTGAACGGACAAGCCCGGCGAACTGCAGGCGGCCACACCCCTGTCGCTGGCCAAGTCCCTCCGCTGAACGGCGCCGGGGTTTCAGGTCACCCGCAAGCCCGCCGCCTGGACGGCCCTCAGAGCGAAGGGCCGTCGTCAGGCTCGGCGCGGTGTGGGCGTGCGCGGGCCGCCGCGCAGTGGTGATGGAAGCCTTGGGAGGTGAGGCCGAAGGCCGCGTTGATGCGGGAACGCTGATTCTCCACCGCGATGACGGCGGTGAGCTCGACGGCCCGCGCCTTGGTGAAGTGGCTCAGCAGGTCGGCCAGGAGTTCGTCGGTGACGTTGGGCGGAGTGTCGGTCATCGCCTCGGCGTAGCGCAGCACCAGGCGTTCCAGGCCGGTGAACAGCACACTGGTGCGCCAGACCGGTACCGCCTCGATCTTGGCGGCCGGGGTGCCGTGCGCGAGGCTCTCCCGATGGCGGAAATCGATGCACCAGCCGCAGCCGATCTTGACCACGACAGCCACGGCGGCCAACTCCTTGACGGCGCGGGACACGGTGTCCCAGCGGGCCAGGCCACGTTCGAAGGCCGCCATGGATTCCAGTACCTGGGGCTGGTGGGCCTGCACGGTCAAGGGATCGAGGCCGTCGCCCAGCACTCGGGCGAAGCGCTCTTGCAGCGCCTCCAGCAGCGGCGAGGGCGGCGGAGTCAGAGAGATCCGGCTCCCCGAGAACCACCTTTGCTCAGGACACGTGCGGTGAAGCGGGCCGTGTCGATGACGGCACGCTCGTGGGTGCCGGCGCTGATGAGGTCGTGACCGTCGTGCGCGTGCACCTCGAAGGTCAGCCGGCGGCCGTCGACGCCGGTCAGGCGGGCCCGGCAGGTGACGCTCAGTCCGGGCGGGGTCGCCGCCTGGTGGCTGACCGCGATGTGGGTGCCGACCGTCTGCTCGCGCGGCCAGTCCAGATACGGCACCAGCGCGCGCACGCACGTCCACTCCAGCAGCCCGACGAGGAAGCCGGTGGCCAGCACCGCAGGCATCGCGGCGAACTCCGGCGACTCCGGGTACAGCGCGGGGACGGTCTTGCTTTCGGGGATCGCAAAGGTGAATGCGTGCTCCAGGCCGACCGGCGGCTCACGCATCGGCCACCCCGATCAGCATCGCCGCCGTGGCCTTGGCGCGCAGCATCGCCGTACGGTCGTCATCGACCACCACCCGGGCGTTGGCGCCATCGATGAGCAGCAGCAACGCGTACCCCACCTCCTCCGGCCGGTCCAGCCCGGCCTGCTCGGCCAGCTCGGCCAGCTCGGCCAATGTCCGGCACAGCCACCGCTTGTACGCCGAGATCACCACGCGAGCCGGATGCCCGGGATCGACCCCGCCCCGCGCCGCAGCGGGCCGACATGGAAGCAGTTCCTGACAACCCAAGCCGAGCACATCTGCCGTTGCGCGGCTTCACCGACTGGGAGCAGCACGCCACCACCGACACCGACCGCATCGCCGCCTTCTGGCCGCGCCAGCCGTACAACATCGGCATCGCCTGCGGCCCGTCCCGGCTGGTCGTGATCGACCTCGACCAGCCCAAGCCCGGCGACCGCCCGCCCGCCGGCCTCGCCCATCATCACCCGCAGAACGGAGAGCACGTCTTCCGTCTGCTGTGTGCCGAGCGCGGCCAGCCCTATCCCGGTGACACCTTCACCGTCCGCACCCGGCGCGGCGGCAAACACCTCTACTTCACCCCGCCTGACGGTCTACGGCTGCGCAACAGCGCAGGTCATAAGGGCGGACTCGGCTGGCTGATCGACACCCGCGCCTGCGGTGGCTACGTCGTCGGCACCGGCAGCTACGTCGTCCAGCCGGACGGCACCGGCCCTTACGAGATCATTTACGATCTACCACTCGCACCGCTCCCGGCCTGGCTCGCCGAGGCGCTCGCACCCGCCGCACCGCCTTCGATGAGCGCCGCCGATCTGCTGGTCAGCCTGCCCAATCACCGGCTGACCAAGTACGGCGAGGCCGCGCTACGCGGCGAGGTCGAACGCGTGGCCGCTGCTCAACGCGGCATTCGCAACCGCGCGCTCAACACCGCCGCCTTCAACCTCGGCCAGCTCGTCACGCGCGGCGTGCTGCCCACCGAGGTGGTCATCACCGCCCTCCAGTCCGCCGCCGAGACCGCGAACGCCGAAGGCGATCCGAACTCGCCTCGCGAGATCGCCGCCGTGATCGCCTCGGGCCTGTCCGCAGGCATGAACGCCCAGCCACGCCGTCGCAGGGCCGCATGAACGCCACGCAAGGAGCACCAGTTATGAACGACCGCACACTTACCGGCGCCGCCCTGCTCGACCGACTCCGCGCCGCGCTCACCCGCTACGTCATTCTGCCAAGCCCCGAGACCGCCGACGCCGTCACCCTGTGGATCGCCGCCACCCACGCTCAGCCCGCATGGGCGCACGCGCCCCGCCTGGTCATCCGAGGCCCGGAGAAACGCTGCGGCAAATCCCGGCTCCTGGACGTGGTGGAGGCCACCTGCCACGAGCCGTTCATCACCGTCAACTCCTCCAGCGCCGCCGTCTACCGCTCCATCACCGACGACCCGCCGACCATGCTCGTGGACGAGGCCGACACCATCTTCGGCCCCAAGGCCGACGGCAACGAAGACCTCCGCGGCCTGCTCAACGCCGGACACCAGCGCAACCGCCCGGCCAAGCGCTACGACGCCGCCACCAACCGCGTCGAAAGCATCCCGACCTTCGCCATGGCCGCACTCGCCGGCATCGGAGCCATGCCCGACACCATCGAAGACCGCGCCGTCGTCATCCGCATGCGCCGCCGCGCACCCGGCGAGAACGCCGCCCCCTACCGCCACCGCCGAGACCGGCCCGCGCTGCGAGACTTGGCCGCCGACTTGAATCTGTGGCTGCGTGCTGACCTGTCCGTCTTGGAAGCGGCAGAGCCCAGCATGCCGGTAGAAGACCGCGCCGCCGACACCTGGGAACCGCTCGTCATCGTCGCCGACCACGCGGGCGAGAGCTGGCCGGATCGCGCCCGCGCCGCCACGCTGACGCTCACCGCCGAGGCTGACGACAACGGCCAGACCTCAGCCCGTGTGCGTCTACTCGTTGCCTGCCGCACCGCGTTCGGCCCCGACACCGCCCTACCCACAGCTCTCCTACTGGAGCGACTCAAAAGCGACCCCGAGAGCGAGTGGGCCGACCACGGCCCCGCCGGACTGACCGCGATGAGGCTCGGCACGATGCTGCGCGAATACGACATCCGCTCAGCCAACATCCGCTTCCCCAATGGCCAACAGGCCAAGGGCTACCAGCGGACCGACTTCGCCGACTCCTGGTCGCGCTACTGCCCGGCCCTCGGACCCATCCCAGAGGCCGACGTGGTGCCGATCGACAGGGAGACCCGTCCCAGCCGTCCCAGCCTCGTCACCGCAGGTCAGAGCGGGACGGCTCCCATCGCTGGGACGGCATGACCCGTCCCACCAAAACAAGCCGTCCCAGGCTTGACCTGCGGAAATGACCCTGGGACGGCTGGGACGGCTCACCCCTCCACAACCATCCACGAGCACCCTCGGCGACCAGCCGCCAAGCACAACCGCCGAGGCATCGCCCAGCACCGATCACGATGCCCGAAAGGCAGTCACCACCATGACAACGCGTCCCAAGACCTTGCTCACCATCGCCGAAGTCCTCGACGAGATCGACGTCCCGAAATCCACCTTCTACCGCTGGCTGAACACCGGCCGCGGCCCGCGATCCCTGAAACTCCCCAACGGCAAGCGCAAGGTCCGCCGCTGCGACCTGGACTCCTGGCTCACCACCTTCGAGCAGACCGCAGCCTAGGAAGGAGCGACATGCAGACTCACGATGTCGTGATCTGGAGCATCCGGAACCGCAAGGGCCGCGCCAAGCCGTACCAGCTCCGATGGAAGGTCGGCACTGAGCCGAAGTCCAAGGCGTTCCTGACCAAGGCACTCGCCGACAGTTTCCGCGCCGACCTACTCAAGGCCGCCAAGAGGGGTGAACTCTTCGACACGCTCACCGGCCTACCTGCCTCCATGACAAAGACGGAGAAGGTTGCTCTGAGCTGGTACGACTTCTGCAGGAAGTACGTGCGCATGCGCTGGAAGGGTGCCGCCGCCAAAACCCGAGAGGCCATCGTGGACAGCCTCACGGTAGCCACGTTCGCCCTCCTAGCCGATGAGGCTGCCGGTCTCTCCAAGAAGGAAATCAGAGCCGCGATGCAGTGGGCCCTCCTACCGCGCCAGGAGGACGAGGCGGCACCGACTCATCTCGGCTACGCCGTTCGCCTCCTCCAGAAAGGCACCGTCAACGTGAGTGACCTCGCAGACCCCATTGTGGCGCGCAACATCTGCGAGGAACTGACCCTCACACGCGACGGCAAACGCGCAGCGGCCGACACGACGGCCCGCCGCCGGCGCGGCCTAAACACCGCTCTTGAATACGCAATCGACCTCGGCGAGCTGGCCGAGAACCCACTCAAGCGCGTCAAGCAAAAGAGGGTGGCTAGGGACAACACCGTTGACCGGCGATGCGTGGTCAACCCCGTTCAAGCCCGCGAACTCCTCGTAAGCCTCTCCTACGTTGGTAGCTGGCATCGTGCGCGAGGGCGCCGCCTCGTGGCCTTGTTCGCCACGCTCTACTTCGCCGGCCTCCGTCCGGCCGAGGCGATCGGGCTCCGGGAAACCGACTGCTTTCTGCCGGAGGAGGGATGGGGATTGCTCACCCTCGAAGTCACCCGCCCGAGCAGCGGGAAGCAGTGGACTGACAGCGGGTCTGTGCACGATCAGCGCTGGCTCAAGCAACGAGAGGAGTGCGAGGTCCGGCCCGTGCCGATCCCGCCGGAACTGGTTCGCATGCTGCGAGTGCACCTCGAAGAGTTCGGCACGGCCCCAGACGGCCGACTGTTCCGCAACGAGCGAGGGGGCATTCTCGGCGCCTCCACCTACTCACGGGCCTGGGAAGAGGCCCGCCACTTCGCCCTAACCCCGCAACAGGTCGCCTCACCCCTCGCTGGAAGGCCCTACGACCTGCGCCACGCCGCCCTATCCACATGGCTTAACGCTGGAGTTGACGCGACGGCGGTGGCGGAGCGCGCGGGCAACAGCGTGGAGGTTCTCCTCAAGCGGTACGCCAAGTGCCTCGATGGGCGCGACAGCCAGATTAATCGCCGGATCGAGGCCGCCCTTGATACCTGATCGAATTCTGTCGACAGGAATCTGAACCACGCCCTCAATGCGATGAAGGTGAGGCCAACGAGGACGGCCGGGTACTCGGCGCGCCAACGGTACCTCCGCAGGTGACGGCGCCCTCCCCGGAGCGGATCTCTACGGTGCATCCGCCTCTATCGATCTTGTCGACGCACACAGTTACTTGTCACGACTCCACGGATACATTGTGATCAACGCCGAGTTGGCGCAGTCCTTCGTTAACCACCAGGTCAAGCGTCTGACGCGAGATTCCCCCAGACGCATCGGCAGTGATGGTGAAGTTGATCTCAAGAGTTGCCCCTTGAGCCGCGAGTGGCAGAACAGCGACCTTGAGTACGTCTCGCGCTTTGTCCGCTGGCACTCGGTTCACTTGGATAGTCAAGCGCGTCGGATCAGCAGGGGCTATCGGAGGGGAGGGAGTGGGCCCCGGGCCCGGTCCTGGGTCACCAGGGGCAGAGCCGCCGCCCACTGGGGGCTCATTCACGGTTGGTAGGGCTGGGGAAGGCGATACCGGTGGCTCGGGATTTCGCTGTTCGAGGAGGGTTTTGGCCAAGGTGGCTCGAACGAGCCAGGTTCCTGGCTGGAACTGGACCTCGGTGCGATCTACGTGGGTGCCGAATTTAATGATCGAATCGTCGGCGTCCCATGAAGATCCTGATGCTAAGGCGAAAACTTTCTGCTGGACACCGTTGATGAGACAGGTTCGCAGGACCTCTGGCGAAGCGATCTTGGGCAGGCGCGGGTACCTGTGGAAGGCATCAAGGAGCTTTGAGATCTCGACCATCTCTTGGTCGGCAGGCAGGAGAGCGAAGCGTTCCGAGAGTAGGGCGGCGGGTGCTAGCCCGTCGAGAAGTCTATCGGTGGCTTTGAAGTGCTCGGTTACTCTGGCTGGGATCGTGTCATTGACCTTGGCTGGGCCGAGGTCAATGTGGTCGACGACCACCCCTCCGCTTCCATTGGTATCTGCGCCGAGTACTAATACGTGTCGGTAGGCCATTACCAACTGTGCCGGGAGACGGTCCTCGTACTTCTTGATGCGCGATGAGAGATCCTCGCGCTGCTCTTCGTTAAACCTCTTGAGCCGGTGCTTGTCCTCACGCAGGTCTATCATCGCGGCCAATGTGCGCGCTGTGGCACGCGCCTTGGAAAGGGCATTGCCGTCGGCAGCTACGAGGATGCTGACGTTCTTGTTCGTACGCCCGGCTGGGCCGCGCTGGGTCAGGACCGTTTGGGCGTGTGCCTTGGTCGTTTCGGTGACACCGATGCCGATCGTGTGCTCGTAGTCGAGGACGCCCAGAAAGAGGCGGCCTTCATCAGGTAGGTCAGAGCTCTCATCGACATGGAGCTCCACTCGCCAGGGAGTCTGGTTAGAGGCCACTCTTGACAAGGCGCCGTTGAGGAGTTCGACGATCGGCTCTTCACCGATTGCTCCTTCCCTTTCGACGATGACCTTGTTGAGATTGGGATCAGTGGTGAACCGGTATCGGCCCCCCTCGTAGCGCATGTACCACGCGGCGTTCTTGAAGGCGTCGCGGACGTCCTCGATTACACCTCGTGACAGGCCAGGACGCCCGACTCCGAGAAGCATCTGGGGTGCGGACGCGCCAACCACTCGGTCAGCACCGAATGAGTTGAGGAATGCTGTGGTGGCCAGCCCTACGGCAACGCGACTGGCGGCGACCTCGCCACCACGTCGCTTGTCCTCCTGGACGGCCCGCGAGTCATCCCGGATGAGGTCGGCGTTCAGGGCAGCCTTGTAAGACTCGCCGGCGAAACGAATTACCTCAGCGCGAACCCCAGCGTCACCTAATGGGACATCGCCTGGGTGGATGAGTGGGGCCTTGTGCTTGGCCTGCGCGAGCGCCTTGACTGTGTGAGCAAGGGACCGCAAGGCACCTCTGGTGCGCTGGAAACCGGAAAGCGATCCCCAGCGATTGGTGAGGATATCGATCAATTCCGGATGGAACGGGTAAGCCGCTTCGATCCGGTCCCGATATTCCGCGTCTCGGAAGGTTGAAGGAAGAACATCGCCGAGCTGCTCATAGTAGGCGCCATAGGCATCGGCCACGGCACGGCGGTCTTTGGGGGCACCGACGGTGTCGAACAGTCGTGTATGCAGGATTGGGAAGATGTCGTCTCCCTCGACCGGGGTGACGATGCTTTCAGTACGGCCCACGACCTTAGACAGACGCTCCTGCATTTCCTGACCGGCAATGGTTGAGTAATCCTCCATACGCGATGAGGTCAGCGTCGCCAATAGGCAGGCACCCCTGACGTTGGACGCTGCGGAGGCGAGTTCCTTGATGACGGTCAAGGTCGTAGCCGCCAGTGACCCTTCGTGGCTGCGAACTTCAAGCGCCTTATTGAGGTACTCCAGCGTCTCGTCCATGAGGATCAAGCACGGCGAGTAACGCTCAAGGATTTCGACCATCTGCGAGGTGGACGTGCCGCGAAGTCCCTTGTCCTGTTCCCGAACAAGCGCAACTCCATCGGAGCCACCAAGCTGCCAAACCAAATGTCCAAGGAATGAGTGGACAACGGTGCCATCTGGCATTGTTTCAGGATCAACAAGCATCGCGGAGCCATCAAGGACCACTGTCCGTGCCTCCGGTAGGGTCCCTGATTTGAGCAAGGAAGCGAGACCACGGGCGAGCTTGGTGTGCGCAACCATGTCGGGGGAGCGGAACAGGTGATATGCGGCGAGCAGCGTGTGTGTCTTTCCGCCGCCGAACTCCGTCTGCATTCGGTGAACTGCCGCCGCTGAGGGGTCGCCGCCGAGGCGGTTGCCGATCTCGACCAACGCCGCCCGCAGGTTGGCAGTGAGGAATGTTTTGGCGGCGAATAGCGCTGGATCAAGGTAGTCGGTAGGGCCCTTGCCCCGCGCAACGAGCCCAAGATCCGCCGCGAACAGGGATTCGTCGAACGATCCGTCAGCAATATCCCCATGGGGTACTGCGACGTTCAGCCAGTTCTTCAGGTCCGCCATGATGATCTCCGTTCAGAACAGCCGATTCTCCGAAGTCCCGACATGCTTGGCCGCCGCTTCCGACAAACCCTCGCGATTGCCCCCCAATCCGAGTAATAACGTACGTTCTCGCTCGCCTTCTGGGAGGGCCTCCGTGATCGCCGAAACCATCGCCCAGAAGCCGGGCTCGTTGCCGGCCCCGGTAGCACTTAAGAGCTCAACGAGCTCGTTGCGACGCCCCAGGTCATGAAGCTGGGCTGCCAGATGAAGCACGTCCACCAACGCTGGAGCCGGGCCAAGAACAATCTTCTTGCGGTCATCCGGGCCGGCAAGGCGATAGCTGACGTCCTTGCCAGTACCCTGCTTCTGGACGAGGCCGTAGGGACGTGTGAGCTCTTCGAGATCGATCTCGAAGGCACGGCAGAGCATGTACGCCTCATCAGCTGGAATAGCAATGCCGTCGTAGGCCCAGCGCCAGGTAAGGTAGAACAGAGAGCGGCTGTCGAGCGCTACGAGTTGCTCCCCGCCAAGAAGCCGCCGCATAGCATGCCGGGCCACCGCTTGACGTGCGAGAACCATGAGCTGGGCAACATCAACCTCCTCACCAGAGAGCCGTACCACGCGGGAGTATTGAGCGAACACCTCGAAAGCAGGGCCAATCGCGGAAACGAAGTAGTCAGCCCCGGAGAGTTGCATCTCCTCGAATGTCGCTAAGCGCTGCTCTAGACGGGCTTCAAGCTCACGGACGACGTCGTCATAGAAGCCATCCTTGTGCGTCTTGACCTTGCGGCATACGAGCACGACGGAGGACCCCAGGACGGATCCAACGTTGGCCGTGGTCCGGCCTTCCCGCTCGGACTGCATAGGCCACGACGTCGTCACGACGAGTCCCGCACCACGGAGCGCCTTGAGGAGTCGCTCCCATGCATTGACATCGGTGTGCGCGAATACGACAGACACGATGCCATCGTCCTTGACAACCCTTGCAACCTGATTGAGTGCGTTCTGGAGACGCCACTCGAACTCTTCATGTGAGATATATTCGGGTGACTTCTTGTCCGCCCGATTCTCAATGACTTCGGCCTGCTTAGGTGTCAAGGGGGTCAAGAACAGATCCGGATAGAGGTGTCCGATGCTCCGCTTGAGCCAGACGTAAAAGAAGTCAGATAGGTCACCATACTGGAAGGCGTCATAATAGGGTGGGTCAATGATGACTGCATCAAATTCCCCATCCACAAACGGCAACTCCTGGGCATTGGCTCGAAGCACATGACTCGGATTACCCACGGTCGCGTTGGCGCAGTGGACGAAAGCCTTGCAGATCCAGTCGATGGCGCCATCCCAGTTGCTTGGGCCATCAGCCATTGGATCAATCTCTGTGAAGTCCCAAGCCATTCGTATGGATTGCTGTGGAAACGTGCCGCGGGGCGCTTCCACCGTTGGTCGCCAAGAAGTGAAAGAGGAGTTGTAGTCGGCAACTCGATCCACCGCTAAGCCAAGGTATGTCGCAAGAGCCTTAGCACGGTCCGAAGCCATTCCCTCGTTGAGCATTTCTTGGTGCGCGACACGTACAGTCTGCGCCATGACCGCTAGTGTGTAGCACTGTCTGGGTGTGAACATCGCCATCCACGTGTCGATGCCATAAGTCAGTGGCCGAAGAGTCCTATATTGCGACTTGACCACGAGTTCATCAGGGACAGCGGTTGTGCCCTCGGGATACTCATCAAGTTCCTCTAGGCGAGGAGCGGCCGTGTCGACAGCATCGATCTCTTCCTTAGTTGGCTCGCGATAAGAACGAATCCCGTTTCGGATCTCCATGACGGCGTAAAGATAGCGTCCGAAGCCGTTCTCCCGGGCATAGCCCCGCAGTTCTTTGTCGGGCCACGACGCCGGACAGACGGGGCAGGAGACGGTGACGACGGATCCACGGCTCGTCTTTGTTCCCTTGGACCAATCGGTGCCATCGTTCGGTGCTCCCTCTGCCAAACGCAACTCGACGCGGTGGGGCAGCACATCGTAGTCCACGCGAACCTTGCGACGTGACGAATCAGCCAACTTCCGGGACGAGATGATAGGGATGATTCGCCCACAGCTTGTGTCCGGGCACGGGATAGTACGCGCCCAAAAGTAAACCGCTACACGCGCGTCATCGGTCCCACTACGAGGGAAGACTTCAGCGAGCTGTTTATCCGCTCTTTCCTTCATCCATTCGGCCCAGTGAGTCAGGTCGTCGACAAAGGGGCGCGCACCCTGCTCGTCGACGTCACCGTACAGAGCTGGGTACTCAAGGACACAACGCTGAATCAGATGTGCCACGGGGTTGATGTCGGTGGCGGTGACGTCGCACCCGAGGCGAGAGGCTTCAAGTGGGATAGCGCCGCCCCCAGCAAAACAGTCAAGGACTTTGGGACGCCCCCCCGGCCATGCCTTGTTGAGAGCCTCACGAAGGGGTGCCATACGCCCACGGTCTTGATTGGCCGCCTCGAATGAGGCGGTGTGTGCGATGGCTTGGAGCAGGCCCTTTCGCGTTACTTCGTCATCAGGGTCGGGAACAAGACTTGCGAAAACAACTGCTCGTGCCATGGCGAGCGGCCGACGTGCCCACCACAGGTGCATCGTTGAGATGTTGCCGTGCCGGAGGTGCTTTTCTCGTCCGGACTGCACATTGACCTCGGCGAGAGGGAGCTCCTCCTCGATGAGTGCACGTTTCATTAGCTCTCCGATGCATCGATCACAGGTTGGGGGGCTACACCGAAGCGCACGTCGAGATGAGGCTTGATGCTTCCGATGAGAGCCTTGGCAGGGTTCTGCACGCGGTAAAGCCGAGGGTTCACGCTTGCGCAGTCAAGGACGACGTAGAGCCAGTAGTCGTTGCCGAGCTCAACCGCCTTGGCGTACTCCGACCACGTGAGCACGACGTCTCCGACGCCGCCGCGCCCCTTGACCTCAATGCAACGCCGCTGGATCCCGCGTACGGAGAGCACGTCGAAGCCGACGTTGTCGGCCTCCACGGACTTGACCAGGACCGCGCCGTTCGCATGCTCGTGCGCCATCGTGATCTGGACCGCGATCTGCTCGACTTCCTCATTGCTCGTGCCGAGGTCTGGTGCCGTCGAAGCCCCACCTTCACCTGTTCGTGAAAGGTGAGGAGTGATAAGGCATGTGGCGAGTACGCGGACAGGTCCACGGCGCACGGTGCGTCCTCGGAGCGCCTCGGCAAGGCGGTGATCACGCCGCTCCTGGGTCTGGGCCTTGGCGATCTCAGCCTTCCGGAGTCTGCCTTCGGCCCCGATCACGCCATTTTCGATGTCCTCCTCAACACTGAGGATCTCCTGGTCCTGTCGTGCCAGAACCGCCAGAAATGACCTCGTCAGAAAATCGTCCTGCACGGCTGCGACCTCGTCGCGCTCCACCTTCGCCTGCTGGTAACGGCGCTCGAAAACGTTCCTGCGCGCCCAGGCCACAAGACCAACAGTTCCTTCGGGAGCGGGCTCATTCCCTGTGAGCGCTGCCCTTTTGGCTGGAACAAGATCGTAGAGAAACTGCCGGGCAGCCTCATAGCCAGACGCTGTCTCAGTAATCGTCGCCAACGCCCTGTGGACAAGCTCACCGTTGCCATCAACCGCGTCACCAGTCACGACATGTAGCAACGTTGCCTCACCCGCATCAGGATCTTGGAAGACACAGCCGCGGTCGAGATCGCGTTCGGTTCGCTCGATAACGAAGTCAAGGAGTGCATCGAAGAGCGGGTGACCGGGGCCGCACAGCTCAGCTTGAGGGGCGCCCTGGTCTCCATCGGCGCCTGGGGGGCGCATAGCGACGGACTTCTCAAAAGTGAGTCGCGCGTACTCTGGGGCCACGCGTCGGGTGGCGTTTCCGACTCGGGACCGGGCGACTAGTACGTCCGGCGTGCGGGTCACACGCAGTGTTCCGGGATCCAGCCGATCCGCGACCTGTCCGCCGGCATAGGTAATCGCGTCGCGGAAGAAGCGCTCCAGGTAATGAGGGGGCAGACGACGCTCTTCAGCGCGGTTCGCCCGATCGCGCTCTGCCTGCCAGTCGATGTGCTCGGTGGCCAGTGCGCGGTCCAGGAGTTCCCGAGCACGGGCGACTGTGGCTGGATCGAACTCATCAGGATCGGATCCGAAAGCATTGACAGCGTCGGCGGTGGAGACAGATCCGGCGATGACGTCTTCCAGAAGATCGCGAAGACGGTATCCGTCGAAGATTTCCCCGATTACATCGAACACCGGATCGCCTAGCGACTGGCCCATCCGCTCCAGCTTGCGCAGCAACGTGGCGAGGACTGCGCCTTCCCTTGTGTTGCTTGCGACCAAATTAAAGATGTGAACATCCTGAGTTTGGCCGATCCGGTGGATGCGGCCCATGCGTTGCTCGAGCCGGTTCGGGTTCCACGGGATGTCGTAGTTGACCATCAAATGGCAGAACTGGAGGTTAATGCCTTCGCCGGCCGCCTCGGTAGCGACCATTATCTGTGCGCGCTCTCGGAAACGGCGCTCGGCCTCGATCCGTTCGGGAAGCTTGAGACGGCCGTGGATGACCGCTACGTCGAAGTCTCCCGAGAGCTTTTCGACGAGATAGTCGAGCGTGTCCTTGTGCTCAGTGAAGATCAGTAGTTTCTTGGACGGGTCATCACGCAAACCCTGCTCGGCGACTACATCGAGAAGTTCATTGAGCTTGCGCTCAACTCCACTTGCCTCGGTTTGCTGCGCCTGTATCACCAATGGCTCTAGGGCTTCAAGCTCCATCCGCAACTCGGACTCTGTCTGCGGAAGCCACTCCTCCAGAGCTTGCTCCTCAAGGGCCCACCGCTCATCTTCGGTGAGGTCTCTGGACTCATTGTCTCCGTTGGCAAGCACGGAATCACGGAATTCGCGGCGTCCACGCAGGTACTGCTCTGGGTCCTCCAGCGCTTTCTCCAGGCGGTCCATGCGGCGCTGTAGAGTTCGGCTGATGGCACGCACCGATGACGCCAACCGTCGCTGCATTGTCGTGAGGGCGAATCCGGCGGCGGAGCTGCCGTTGCCCTCACCCCGAATTTCAGCAAGCTCCCTGGAGACGAAGTTGGTAACCGCGCGATAGAGGTCCCACTCCGCACCTTCGAGATCGTACGCGACGGTATGCGGGTGGCGCGGCTTGAAGAGACGCCCGCCTCGCAGGTCAACCATCTGCTCCTTGGAGGTCTTCGAATAATGGCGAGGGCTGAACTCGATGCGTTTGGGGCACCGGTTTCCATATGCATCGGAGTCAAGTAGACGAAGAAGTCCCCACAGTGATTCGTTGCGACCAGAGTGGGGGGTGGCTGTCAACAGGACGAGTCTGTGTGCCCGGTCGGCGATCTGCTCGGCTGCCTTATATCGCTCTGACTTCTTCGAGATCAACCCTTTAGTATCCACCTGCAGCGTGAACCCGTGAGCCTCGTCAATGACAGCGAGATCCCAGTCCTTCTCGGTTGCGACGAAAGCCGCCAAAACTTCCTCAGAGCGCATGAAGTCTCGCGAGACGATGACGAAATCGTGAACGTCCCACGGGTTCTGCGTCGGGGCGGAATCGAACACTGCTCTGTCGAAGAGGACCGCATCGATTTGGAATCGTTCCGCCAACTCGCGCTGCCACTGAGGACGCAGGTTGGCGGGGGTGACGATGAGGACACGATCTGCCGCTCGACGAAGCTGGAGCTCTTTGATGTAGAGCCCAGTCATGATGGTTTTGCCGGCGCCCGGATCATCAGCGAGCAGGAATCGAAGACGGGGCTGCTCAAGGAAGTGGCCATAGACCGCCTCCAGCTGATGTGGAAGCGGCGTGATGTTCGAGACAGCGAGAGCCGCCATGTCATGTTGGAACCCGATTCGGATACGGCGGGCTTCGACTCCAAGGCGGAAGTTGTTGGGGTCCGCGTCGAACGAACGAGCATCCCCTGTGTCTATGAGTTGGACGTCATGAAGCTCATCCTCGGCCAAGGTGATCTCGCCAAGAACGCCCTCTACGTTGCGGTACACGAAGTCCCAAAACGGACCGGGCTTAACCTGCACCAATGTGACGGGGGCGATGTGGCCAGGAAATCGAACGCGCGCGTCGGTGCGAAGCCGGCCCGGATCGTGCACGTCAGATGACCCCACGCTTGCTCCTTGAGCGCCGAACCAGATACAACACGACCCCGTGGGGCGTCCACTCCGCAGGCCTCTAAACCCATCGACGAGCCTCAGTACGGTGCCGCCACATTGGATACCTTAAGCATCATTGCCCACAACTTTGCCTGTCCGGTGGGAACGGTTCAACACAGTTGCGCATCATTGGTTTCCGCTGCCCGGAAACTGTTTTCGGGCTTCCACAAATTCGTTCTAATGATCGCCCGAAATATCAGCCGAGCTACTATCGGGCCATCTTGAAGCGATACGAGAGACGGTCATATAGGACTTTAATTCCTATATCTGCACAAATCTCTAAGCGAGGAAAATCGAGAGCGGTAATGGTGGACCGCTTCCGTGCCCCGGTGCAGTGGCGATCGAGGCGCAACAACTGTCTGGGAGCTTTTTCTCTGGAAGCTAATCGCGCGTGGGCTGCGCGGGGCCGCGATCGGCCGGAGAGTCGTAGCGCGGCATGCGGGGCAGCCCGAAGCTTCCGCCCATCAGCCTCGCCACCTTCGAAGAGTTCGCCGTCCCAACGGGGGCCGCCAAGAACGGCCAGCCACCCGACTCCACGTAACACTTGCCGAAGATCACATCGCCTGCAGAGCCGGGCGGAGGCGCCGGGGACAACGGTTCAATGCAGAGATCATGGTTGGTCCACAACTGGTCCACAACCAGCGAACTACAACGAGAACGGGCGAGACTCCGTGAGACTGGAGGCCCGCCCGTTCCTGCGATGTCTGCCCTGGTCAGCGGCCGGAACCGCTGATCAAGATCGAGTGCCCCCTGTAGGATTCGAACCTACGCACCCGGCTCCGGAGGCCGGTGCTCTATCCCCTGAGCTAAGGGGGCTCGACAGGTGATAAGGCTATCAGCATCAGGAGACCACTCGGCACCAGATAACGCTCCTTGAACGCTTCCCCCGAAAACCGCCCGTGACCGGCCCGCTACAGGTTACCTTGACGCCCGTGGGCGAGGTTCTTGGGAAAGTACTGGTCGTGGACGACGACGAGGTCATCCGGCAGCTCATCGCGGTCAACCTGAACCTGGAAGGGTTCGAGGTCTCGACCGCCACCGATGGGCAGGACTGTCTTGAGCGCGTGCTCGACGTCATGCCGGACGTCATCACGCTCGACGTGATGATGCCGTGTCTGGATGGTTGGGCTACGGCGCAGAGGTTGCGGACCGAGGCGGCCACCAGCCATATCAAGGTCGTGCTGATCACGGCCAGGGCGCAGGATGACGACAAGCGGCGAGGCCGGGGGATCGGGGTGGATGCCTATCTGACCAAGCCGTTCGATCCGGCGGAGCTGATTCAGGTGGTACGGGATCTGGCTTCGGGGGCTCGGGCTTGATCAAAGCGAGTGAGGCGTAGCCGGGTCGAGTGAGGCTTGGCCGGGTTGAGTCGGTCTGTCCGAGGTCGGTTTGGGGTGCTCTGGCGTGGTGGGTGGGCCGGAGGTTGCGGGTTAGACTGCGGGTCCTTACACGGTGCGGGGTGACGCATGGGGCCGTTAGAGCGGGCTGGGCAGGTCTACGAGCAGGCGGTGTTCGGCGGGGACCACAGCGGGGTGGTGGAGGCCGAGCAGGGGCTTGAGCGGCTTGAGGCTGAGGTCTCGTTGGCGCGCGGGCGGCTGCTGCACGCGCGGTTCCTCCGTCAACGAGACGGAGATCGAGATGCGGATCGAGATGCGGATCGAGATGCGGATCGAGACCGAGATGATGAGGGGTTGCTCCAGCAGGGGGTGACGGATGGAGGGCGGCCTCTCCGGCGGGGTGTGGATGAGGCGGAGGAGTTGGCGCTTTTCGAGCGGGCTGTGCGGCTTTACCGGGGGCTGGGGGATGTCCGGGGTGAGGGTGAAGCGCTGTTCTGGGTGGGGGTTTGGCATCAGGTCGTGCGGGGGGATCAGGGGGCGGCGCGGCCGGTGTTCGAGCAGGCCCGGGAGCTCGCCGTCCAGGCGGGTGACAAGCTGACCCTCTCGTACGCCCTCCGCCACCTGGGCATCGACGAGCACGGCGCCGGGCGGCTGGTGCGGGCGCGGGAGTTGCTGGAGGAGTCCGTACGCCTGCGCAGGGAGGTCGGCTTTCCTGCCGGGGTGGCCGCTAACCTGGTGGGGTTGGCCTATATCGCCCTCGACGAAGGGCGGCGGGATGACGCGGTGGCGCTGCTCGATGAGGCGGGCGCCCTCGCGGAGGACGATGGCGCCGGGGGCGTCATGCGCCATGTCCAGGAGGCTCGTACGCTGCTGTAAGTCCAGACCTTAGGGAGAAACGTGCGTAGCTCGATCTTCGGCAACCTCGACCCCCGGCAGTTGCCCCCCGGCTTCGCCCTCGAGAACGGCAAGATGCTCCGCGTCCAGTTGCCCGAAGAGGTGCTGGCCAAGCAGGGGTCGATGGTCGCCTTCCAGGGGCAGATGGACTTCGACTACGAAGGCTCGGGCGGGCTCGGGAAGATGTTCAAGAAGGCCATGACGGGTGAGGGGGCCTCCCTCATGCGTGTACGCGGCCAGGGGTTGCTCTACCTGGCCGACAATGCCGACGACATCCACCTGTTCTACCTCGAGAACGAGGGGATCACGGTCAACGGGCGCAACCTGCTGGCATTCCAGCCGCAGCTCGCCTGGGACATCCAGCGGGTCCAGGGGGCCGGTGTGGCGGCCGGGGGGCTGTTCAACACGACCATCACCGGCACGGGGTGGGTGGCGGTCACGACGCACGGCACGCCCGTGTTGCTCGATGCCGCTCGCATGCCCACGTTCGCCGATGGGCAGTCCGCCGTCTGCTGGAGCACGGCGCTGCAGGTCGGGGTCAACCGGACGATGAAGATGGGGGCCCTCATCGGGCGGGGGAGCGGGGAGGCGATGCAGCTCTCGTTCAGGGGGCAGGGGTTCGTGCTGGTGCAGGCCAGTGAGGGTGTCCCGGTGGTCACGCAGCGTTCGTAGCCGGCGAGCCGAACGCGACATCCCCGTCGGCGTGACGGTGACCTCGATCGAGCACGCGTACCGGCGAGGTCAGCGCCCTGCGCGGGCGCGATGTCGCGCAGGCGGCCAGGTGTCTCATCGTGATGGTCAAGAAGCGGACGTGGCACGTGCCGGGTGACGCCCGGCTCGATCTGCGGGCGGTCAAGGAGCTGCTGGAAGGCGCGTACGTCACCTTCGCCGGCAAGGACAAGGCCGAGGAGCCGGCGGGCAGCGTCAGCGGGACCGTGCTGCCCTTTCGGCTACGACCCCGCCACCGGCTAGGAGCAGGTCGGGGCCGGGGCGGTGTTGGTGCCGTTCCAGGAGGCCAGGAAGCCGAACGTGGTCGACGCCCCGGGCGTCAGCAGGCCGTTCCAGCCCGCGTTGCGCACGGTCACCGAGGCGCCGCTCGTGCTCAGCGTGCCGCCCCAGATCTGGGTGATCTGCTGGCCGTTGGCGAACGTCCAGCCCACCGTCCACGCGTTGATCGCCGTGGCGCCGGTGTTCTTGACGGTGACCTCGCCCTGGAAGCCGCCCTGCCACTGGCCGCCGTTCTTGTACGTCGCCGTGCAGCCGCCCGTGGGCGGCGGGGTCGTGGTGGTGGCGGTGGGCGTGGCGGTGCCGCCCAGGGCGTTCACCAGCGGCTGATACCACTTGTCGGACATCTTCTGGTCGCCGGCGGCGTTCGGGTGCACCCCGTCGTAGGTGTCCGAGCTCGTGCTGAACCCCGTCCACTGGTCGACCACGGTGATCGGGGACTGCGCGGTGGAGGTGGAGGCGGCCCAGGCGGGGATGGCGTTGTTGAAGTTCACGGCGCGCTGGGCGCAGTCCGCGCAGCTCGACGGGTTCATCGGGATGATCTTGGCGACGAGGATCTTCATGCCGGGATTGCCGGCCCGCATCTGGTTCACCAGGGTCGTGAACGCGCTGAGGATCGTCGCCGGCGCGATGTTGCTCCACACGTCGTTGGTGCCGAGGTGCATCAGCACGACGTCGGGCCTGGTGGCGGAGAGCCAGCCGGGTAGCTGGTTCTGGTTGGCGATGTTGGTGGCCAGGTAGCCGCCGTGGCCCTCGTTGTCGCCGTCGTGCGCGACCCCGCAGCCCTGGGTCGGCAGGGTGCCGACGAAGTCGATGTTCGTGTGGCCGGCGCTTTGGAGCCTGTTCCAGAGCAGGGCCCGCCAGCAGCCGGGGGATCCGGTGATCGAGTCGCCCAAGGGCATGATCCGTACGGCGGCGGCACTGGCCGAGGTGGTCGCGGCGAACACCGTGGTGGCCAGGAACGCCGCCACGGTCAGTGCCAGCGCGGCCGTCAGCACGGCGCTGGTCTTGCGCATCGTCTGCTCTCCCGTCGTAGCCTGCGCAGATCGTAGGATCACCGGGCTATGGCGGAAAGGGAGATGCTCGCGGGGTGGCCCCGACCTGCGGCGACAGGGGGCCCAGGCATGTAACTTTCAGCGCCGGACCACCACGAAGGGGCAGGGCACGTGGTGCAGCATGGCCTGGCTGACCGAGCCGATGAGCATCCCGGCGAGCTGGCCGTGCCCGCGCGAGCCGACCACCAGCAGGTCGGCCCCGGTGGCGGCCGCTCTCAGCACCTCGATCGGGTGCCCGTGTACGACCTCGGCCACCGCGTCCACGCCGGGATGCCGCTCGCGGTGCCCGGACAGCAGCTCGTCGAGCGACCGTAGCGCCTTCTGCTCGCTCTCCCGGTCGGCCGGCTCGA
>NZ_JBFAIM010000059.1:0-90146 GCF_040654715.1 Nonomuraea sp. NPDC050643
GGCCGCGACCGCCCGCAACCCCGCAAGCCTCGACGGGCTGGCCGCCGCCTACGGCGACGCGGTGCTTCCGCTGGCGCTGGACGTGACCGACAAGGGCGCCGTCTTCGACGGCGTCAAGCGGGCCAAGGAGCACTTCGGCCGCCTCGACGTCATCGTCAACAACGCCGGCCACGCCCAGATCGGCGCGATCGAGGAACTGACCGAGCGGCACCTGCGCGACCAGTTGGAGACCAACCTGTTCGGCGCGGTGTGGGTCATCCAGGCCGCGCTGCCGTACCTGCGTGAGCAGGGCTCAGGGCACATCATCCAGATGTCCTCGGCCGCCGGGCTCCTGGCCATGCCGCTCGGCGGCGCCTACCACATCTCCAAGTGGGCCCTGGAAGCCCTCAACGAATCCCTCGCCCAAGAGGTCGCCGGCTTCGGCATCAAGGTGACCATCATCGAGCCCGGCGGCTTCGCCACCAGGTCCGGCAAGAACCCCGACCCCCTCGCCAACGGCCACCTGGCCGAGCCCGACCCGATCTACGACGACCTCCGCCGGCGCCTGGCCGGGGTCGCGGGAAAGCAGCCCGCCGGCGACCCGGCCGCCGCGGCCCAGGCCCTCCTCAAGATCGTCGACTCCGGCAACCCGCCCCTGCGGGTGCTCTTCGGCCAGGGCTTCTACCCGATGCTCCAGCAGGTCTACGCCGACCGGCTCAAGACCTGGGCCGACTGGCAGGACCTTTCAGCAGAAGCCCACGGCAACCTCGATCAAGAAGCTCGGTGATCAGGCGGCCTGCCGGTGGGCCACGGTTCGGAAGGGTCCGCACGCATGCCGCGGCTCCCCCGTTGTAGCGGCTTTGAAGGGAGTTTGGAGAGGCCGGGCGGAGGCTTCCGGCCATGACACCTCCCAAGAGAGCCATCCGGCTCTCACGTCCGGTGCTCGCGGTGACCGCCGTCGCCCTGAGCACGGTCGCGATCTCCTCGACGCCCGCGGCGGCGGCCGTCTCCCGCTCCGGCATCGTCTCCACGGCGACGAGCGAGCTCAACAACTCCTCGCGCAATCACGAGTCCCCTGCCGGAAGTGGCTGCAACTACTACACCGGCTACTTCCGCAGTTGGAAGCCCGCCGACGGCTGTCCGTCCACCGACGGGGTCCAGTGGCGAGACAGCGACTGGTGTGCCGACTTCGTCAAGTACGTCTGGTCGAAGTCCGGCGTCACCCATGCCGGCATCCCGGAGGGCGACGGCGGCCTGAGCGGCTGGGCGTACTCGCTCAGGGACTACGGCCAGAAGTACGGCACGTGGCGGACCCGCGGCAGTGGCTACACGCCCCAGCCCGGCGATGCCATCACCTTCGACTGGGACAACGACGGCGACATCAACCACGTCGGCATCGTGACGTCGGCGACCTCGACCACCGTCCACACGATCGAGGGCAACAGCGGCAACCGGACCCAGCGAAACTCCTACTCCCGGGACGACGTCGAGATCGAGGGCTACAGCGCCCCCGTCGGGGCGACGTCCGGTTCCTCGTACGGGGGCGATTTCGACGGTAACGGTGTGGGGGATCTCTTCGCGACGGCGGGCGGCGAGTTGCATCTCTGGAACGGCCAGGGCGGCAACGAGTTCGGCACACGGGTCGTGGTCGGATCAGGCTGGTCGGCCTACGGCAAGCCGATCTCGGGTGACTTCAACGCCGACGGCAAGAGCGACCTGGCGGCCGTCAAGGACGGCAGCACCCTGTTCATCTGGAACGGCCAGAGCGGCAACGAATTCGGTTCGGACCAGCGCGTCGGCGCCGGCTGGGGCGCGTACGGCAACACCCTCACCTCGGTAGGCGACGTCAACGGCGACGGCCGCGACGACATCGCCGCCATCACCGACAACACCCTGTTCATCTGGAACGGCCAAGGCAGCAACGAGTTCGGCCCCGCCCAACGCATCGGCGGCGGCTGGGGCCCCTACGGCGAACCGGTCGGCGGCGACTTCAACGCCGACGGCAAAGGCGACCTCGCCGCCATCTCCGACAACACCCTCTTCATCTGGAACGGCCAAGGCAGCAACGCATTCGGCCCCGCCCAACGCGTCGGCGGCGGCTGGGGCCCCTACGGCAACACCCTGATGTCCCTGGGCGACGTCAACCGCGACGGCAAGGGCGACATCGCCGCCATCACCGACAACACCCTCTTCATCTGGAACGGCCAAAGCGCCAACGCATTCGGCCCCGCCCAACGCATCGGCGGCGGCTGGGGCCCCTACGTCTGAGTTGTCCCCGTCAAGGACCCCGGTGACGGCTGGGGTCCTTCTGACATACCGGGTACATACCGTCCTCTCCTTAAAGTTGCGTCCGGCACATCGGCGCCTTCATGGGAGAGCGATGGAGTTACAGCTCCTGGGTCCGGTAGAGGTGTGGTGCGACGAGCGGCAGATTCCCCTCGGGGGACGCAAGCCGCGCACGTTGCTCGCCGCTCTGCTCCTCGACGCCGGACAGGTGGTCACCGTCGAGCGGCTGATGGAGGCGATCTGGGGGGACGACCCGCCCCAGAGCGCCCGGGGAGTGCTGCACACCTATGTCGCCTCGCTGCGCCGGTCCTTCGACGACGCGGGCCACAAGGGCGTCATCGTCTCGCACCGCGTCGGCTACACCGCCGCCGTCCCCCCGGACGCGCTGGACAAGGACGTGTTCGTACGGCTCGTCGGCCAGGGACGGCGAGCCGTGCGCGAGGGCGACGCCCACGAAGCGGGAGAGGCGTTCCGCGCGGCGCTCGCGCTGTGGCGCGGCCCGGCCCTCGGCGGTCTCGGGGACACCTACCTGCGCGCGGAGGCCGCCCGGCTGGAAGAGCTGCGGCTTGCCGTGCTGGAGGAACGGATCGCGGCCGACCTGGCGACCGTCGGCAGCGAGGGCCTGATCGACGAGCTGACCGAACTCGTCGCGACTCATCCGGTCCGCGAGCGGCTGCGCCGCGACCTGATGGTGGCGCTGTACCGAGCGGGCCGCCAGGTGGACGCGCTCGCGGTCTACCAGCGGGGCCGGCAGGTGCTGATCGACACGCTGGGCATCGAGCCCGGGGCCGAGCTGCGGCAGGCCCACGAGGCGATCCTGCGATCGGACGCGGCGCTCCTGGGTACGGTCAAGGCCGTGCCGCCCCGGCAGTTGCCCTCTTCGCCGCCGGACTTCACCGCCCGTGAAGACGAGGTCGCCGCCCTGCGCCACCAGTTCACCAGGCCCAACGCCGCACCCGTCTGCGTGATCTTCGGGCCGGGCGGCGCCGGCAAGTCGGCGCTGGCGCTGCGCGCCGCACACGAGATCGCGCCCTTCTACCCCGACGGCCAGCTCCACGTGGAGCTGCACGGCACCAGCGAGTCGCCCGCCACCCCGCACGAGGTCCTCGGCCGGCTGCTGCGCGACCTGGAACCCGGCCTCGCGCCGCCCGGCACGCTGGAGGAACGAGCCGCCCGCTACCGCACCCTTCTGGCCGGCCGCCGCCGGCTGATCGTGCTGGAGGATGCCGCCACCGAGAGCCAGGTCAGGCCGCTCATGCCGGGAACTCCCGGCTCCGGCATGATCGTCACCTCCCGCAACCGGCTGACCGGCCTGGCCGGCGTCACGGTCCTCGAGCTCGGCCTGCTCCCCGACGAGGCGGCGCTGCACCTGCTGGGGCGGATCGCCGGCCAGGAGCGGATCGCCGCCGACCCGGACGCCTCGCGGCGCATCGTACGGCAGTGCGGCGGTCTGCCCCTCGCCCTGCGGATCGCCGCGTCGAGACTCGCCTCGCGCCGCCAGTGGTCGGTGGCGAAACTGGCCGACCGGCTGGCCGACGAGCAGCGCAGGCTCGATGAGCTGGCCGTCGGCGACCAGGAGGTACGGGCCGGCATCGCTCTCAGCTACAACCTGCTGCCGCCCGAGGCCAGGACGGCGCTGCGCCGCCTCGGCCTGCTCGGTCTGCCGTACATCCCGGTGTGGGCGGCGGCCGCCGCCATGGAATCCGGCCTGGAGGAGGCGGAGCAGGTGCTGGAGCACCTCGTCGACGCCTCCCTCGCCAGCGTGGCGGAGACCCGCTACCGGCTGCACGACCTGATCCGGCTGTTCGCGCGGGAGCGCGCCCATGCGGAGGAGACGCCCCAGGCATGTGCCGACCTGGTACGCAGGGTGCTCGGCGGCCGGTACACCCGCGACCACTCCTTCGCCTCCTGACCCCGCGCACACGAGGCCGCGCCCGCCGCATGGACGACACCGCTCCCCCGTCTGCCGCGATGGCCGGGCCTGCGGCGACCGCGTGCGCGTAGCCTCCCGCCGGCGTCGCCGGCCGGAGGTCACGGAGAGGCCGGCGTCAGGACAGGATCTCGACGTACCCCTCGGTTCCGTGCACGCGGATCCGCTGCCCGTCCTGGATCAGCCGGGTGGCCTGCTCCACGCCCACGACGGCCGGCAGGCCGTACTCCCGGGCGATCACCGCGCCATGGGTCATCAGGCCGCCCACCTCCGTCACCATGCCCGCGATCGCGACGAACAGGGGCGACCAACTGGGGTCGGTGTAGGCCGTGACCAGGATGTCGCCCGGCTCGAGATCGGCCTGCGCCACGTCCAGGATGACGCGGGCCCGCCCTTCGACGGTCCCGGCGGAGACCGGCAGGCCGATCAGGGCGCCGGCCGGCACGTCGTCGCGCCGGTACGCGCCGGTGACGACCTCGCCGTCCGAGGTGAGCACCCGGGGCGTCGTGAGCGCCTGGTAGGACCGGAACGCGTCCTTGCGCCGCTGGATGAGCCGGTCATCCACGCTGTTCGAGCGTACGACGTCGTGGAGCTCCTGGAACGTGAGGTAGTAGACGTCCTCCTTCTCGCGCAGCACCTCGGCCCGCACGAGCCGCTCGGCCTCCGCCAGCACGGCCTGCTTGTAGACGAAGTAGCGGCTGACGATGCCGTACTTCGGGTACTCCCGGTAGCCGATGAAGGTCCGGACCCGGTCGATCATCCGCTTCGCCTCGTCGGCCTTCCGCTCCCCGTCCGGCAGGGCCCGCAGGCGTGACAGCACGTCCTGTGCCTTCTTCTCCGCCTCCTGCCGCCCGTGCTCGAAGCGGCGTTCGGCGGCGCCCGGCTCGAAGTTCCTGACGTTGTCGAGGATCAGGGGCACGAGCGTGGTGGGACGCTCGCTCCAGCGCGGCCTCGTGATGTCGATCTCGCCGACGCAGCGCATGCCGTACCGGTCGAGGTAGGCCATGATGGCGTCGCGCGCCTCGGTCCCGCCCGCGAGCTTCGGCAGCTCGTCCAGGAAGCCCTCGTCCTCGACGCCCCGCAGGAACGCCACCACCTCCGGATGCGGGCGGATCACGTCGGCGACGTCGAGCAGCGCCAGCCCCATCTCCGACGTGACGTTGTCGGGGGCCGACAGCGTGAGGGTGTCGGCCGCGTTCTTCTCGCCCAGCCACTCCCACAAGGTGTCGTTGAGCCACCACGTGGCCTCCATCCCCGCCATGATCGCCTGGAAGTTCAGCGGATCGCTGAGGACGCGCTTGTGCTCCTGGAACGCCTCCAGCAGGAAGTCGAACAGCGCCGGTCCGGTCTTCGTCCGGATGTCGCGCCGCAGGGCGGCGATGGACGCCTGGCTGCGTTCGATCAGCTCGGTGACGATGGCCGGGTCGGTCTCGATCGGGGCGGGCGGGCTCCCGGCCGGCGGCCCGCCGGGAGCCGCGTCCGGGAGTGACGGGACGAAGTCGCCGCGGTCGAGGAGGGTCTCCAGCGCGTCCCTGGTCAGCGGATCGGACCTGCCCGCCATCTCCAGGAGGCCGGCGCGGCCGGCGGGCGTGGCCAGGCCCCGGGTGACGTCGACGAACAGCCGGCCGCCGGCCTCGTGCATCCGCGCCATGGCCGTCAGCCGCCAGAAGGAGAGCCCCAGGGGCTTCATGGCGTCGGTCATCATCTGCTGATGGCCGACGGAGAGGTAGACGTGGTTCTCCAGGTCGCCGATCGCGGGGACGGGGAACAGCGTGGTGATCGGCCGGCTCTGCACGATCTGGAAGTCGTCGCCGACCAGGCACCATTCGATGTCCTGCGGGCGACCGAAGTGCGCTTCGATCCGCCGCCCGAGCCGCACGAGCCGTACGGCCTGCGCGTCCGTCAGCGCCGGCTGCTCCTGCCGCCGCGGGTCGATCGCCACTTCCCGCGTCCCGCCGTCCGGCAGGGGGTGGATGGCACGTTTCTTGACCGCGACCGCCTTGGCGACGACCTCGTCGTCTCGCACCGTGAACACGTCCGGGTTCACCAGACCGGAGACCAGGGCCTCGCCGAGGCCGAAGCCGGCGTCCACGGTGGAGACCTTCCGGTTGCCCGTGACGGGGTCGGCCGTGAACAGCACGCCGGACGCCTGCGGGACGGCCATCTGCTGGACGACCACGGCCATGTGGACCTTCCGGTGGTCGAAGCCGCCCCGCTGGCGGTAGGTCACGGCCCGCTCGGTGAACAGCGAGGCCCAGCACCGGCTGACGTGCCGGAGGATCGCCGCCGGGCCCACGACGTTCAGGTAGGTGTCCTGCTGGCCGGCGAAGGAGGCCGTCGGCAGGTCCTCCGCCGTCGCGCTCGACCGGACGGCGTAGGCGGCCCGCTCGCCGAGCCGGGCGAGAGCGCGGGTGATCGCCGCCGCGAGGTCGCCGGGGATGGCGGTCTCTTCGATGGTCCGCCGGATCGCCGCGCTGAGTGTGCGGATCGCCTCCCGGTCATCCGGGTTCAGGCGCGACAGCTCGTCGAGCCGGTCGCCGAGCGACGGCGCTTGCGCCAGGATCCGCCGGAAGGCGTCCGTCGTCACGCAGAAGCCGGGCGGTACGCGGACGCCTTCGATCCGCGACAGCCCGCCCAGGTGCGCGCCCTTGCCGCCGACGGCCGCGGCCCGCGTCTCGTCGACCTCGTGGAGGCCCAGGACGTACTGCTCGCTCATTGGGATACCTCCGGGCCGCCCTCGTTCTGTCCCACCGCACCGGCCGGTCGGATCACCGGCTCGGCGTCACCGCGTCCCCCATGCGTCGACAACCGCACACGCACGTCGTGCCCCCTCATTCCGCAGGTTGTGGCCTCGGCCGACGATTCTGCGGTACGACCCGGGTCTTGCCGCAAGCCCCCTGGTGCGCTATAGCTTGGAAGTGACAGGGAGAGGGATTCCCCGCCTTTGACCGTTTCGTCCGCCGGGAATCGACCAGCTTCTCGCGACGCTGCGCAACATTTCCCGATATAGCCGACAAATCGGCTCAAGGTCGCTAAGGTGCGTGAGGTCCGCCGCACCCGTCCCTGGAGCCACTCTCGTCATGCCGAACGTCGAACCGCTCCGGCAGGGCGACCCGCCGACGGTCGGCGCGTACCGTCTGATGGGCCGGCTGGGCCAGGGCGGTCAGGGCGTCGTCTACCTCGGTCAAGCAGGTGACGGCAGGCCGGTGGCGGTCAAGGTGCTGCGGACCAGGGACGAACGGCTGGCCAAGGAGATCGACGCCGCCCGCCGGGTCCAGCCGTTCTGCATCGCCCAGGTGCTGGACGCCTCGCTGGAGGGCGTGCCGTACATCGTCACCGAGTACGTCCACGGCCCCTCGCTCCAGGAGGCGGGCCGCCACCAGGGCGCCGACCTGCAACGGCTGGCGGTGGCCACGGCCACCGCGCTGGCCGCCATCCACCAGGCGGGCGTCGTCCACCGCGACTTCAAGCCCGGCAACGTGCTGCTCGGCCCGGACGGCCCGCGGGTCATCGACTTCGGCATCGCCCGCGCGATGGACCAGGCCCGCACGACCACGAGCAGCATCGTCGGCACCCCGGCCTACATGGCGCCCGAGCAGCTCGCCGGTGAGCTGGTCGGCCCGGCGGCCGACGTGTTCGCCTGGGCTTCGGTGATCGCCTTCGCCGCCACGGGTTCGCCGCCGTTCGGCGAGGACTCGCTGCCCGCGGTGATCAACCGCATCCTGCACAACGAACCCCAGCTCGCCGACCTCCCGCAACCGCTGCGCGGCATCGCGTTGCGGTGCCTGGCCAAGAATCCCGCCGATCGGCCGACGATGCAGGACGTGATGTTGCGCCTGCTGGGCGGCGGGACGGCGGCGTATGTGGCATCGGGGCCGGTGACCGGCTCACGCCGCCGACAGCCCGCACCGGGCCGGCGCAAGGCGGTGATGGCCGTCGCCGGGGCGGTCGCCGTCGCCACCACCGCCGCGATCGCCACCACCGCGACGCTCGCGATGTCCTCGGACGACCCGGGCACGACCCCGTCCGCCGTGGCCCAGCCGGTCACCACGGAACCCGGGACCGGGAAGCCGTCCACGACGAAATCCGCGACCAAGAAGCCCGCCACGCAGCGGCCGACCGGGAAACCCACGACGCGGCGACCGGCCGAGCAGCCCACGGCGCGACGGTCGGCGGACCGGCCCGGCACGCAACGGCCGACCAGCCGGCCGACCGTGAAGACCACGCCCAAGCCCGCGGCCAGGCCGAACATCCGGATCCTGTCGGTGGAGGCGATGGGGAACCGGCACCCGCCCTCCGACTGCCTCTACGGCGCCACGTTGATCAAGGCCATGGTGGAGGGGCCGCCGGGCATCGACTTCACCTACTCCTGGGTCCTGGACGGCAAGGTCGTGGGGACCTCCCAGTGGGCCACCCGTGACAGCGCCACGCAGCTCCCGCAGTACGGCCCCATCATGGAGCTCGGGACGCACCGGGTCGTGCTGCGGATCACCTCGCCCATCAGCGTCCAGCGCGGCGTCGCCTTCGAGAACTGCGACGACGACAACTGATGGATCCCCTGGCTCCGGGAGACCCGGAATTCGTGGCCCGGTATCGGCTCCTGGCCCGGCTGGGCGAGGGCGGCCAGGGCGTGGTCTACCTGGGCCAGGCCCCGGACGGGCGGCGGGTGGCGGTCAAGGTGCTGCGGCACGGGGACGAGCGGCTGGCCAAGGAGATCGACGCCGCCCGCCGGGTCGAGCCGTTCTGTGTCGCCCAGGTGCTGGACGCCTCGCTCGGCGGCGTGCCGTACATCGTCACCGAGTACGTCGAAGGTCCCTCGCTCCAGGAGGCGGGCCGCCACCAGGGCGCCGGCCTGCAGCGGCTGGCGGTGGCCACGGCCACCGCGCTGGCCGCCATCCACCGCGCCGGCGTGGTGCACCGCGACTTCAAGCCCGGCAACGTGCTGCTCGGCCCGGGCGGGCCGCGGGTCATCGACTTCGGCATCGCCCGCGCCACCGACAGCTCGCTCACCGTCACCAGCAGCATCGTCGGCACCCCCGCCTACATGGCGCCGGAGCAACTCGCCGGCGCGCCGGTGGGCACGCCGGCCGACGTGTTCGCGTGGGCCGGGGTGATCGTCGCCGCCGCGACGGGCACGCCGCCGTTCGGCAACGACACCATGCCGGCGGTGATCAAGCGCGTCCTGAACGACGAGCCGTACGTGGGCGATCTGGCTCCGCCGTTGCGCGAGATCGTGCTCGACTGCCTGGCCAAGGATCCGGCTGACCGGCCCGGCATGGAGGAGGTCCTGCTCCGCCTGCTGGGCGGCACGCCACCCACGCGCCCGGGCCGGCGGAACACGACCCACCCCGTACGGCGGGGCGGCGCGCGGCTGCCGGTGCTGCCGATCGTCGGGGGCGCCACGGTCACGGCCCTGGCCGCCGCGGCGGTGGTGTGGTGGTGGCCGCCATCGACGGCACAGACCATCACGTCACCAGCCATAACGTCACCAGCCATCACATCATCAGCCATAACGACTCAGCCCGGCTCATCCCCTGAGGCGAGCTCGTCCCCGACCTCGACTCCCACGCGGACGAGGAAGAAGACCAGCAAACCGAGCCAAACCCCCACGGCCAAGCCGACGACGAAGCCCACGGCCCAGCCCTCGGCCACCCCCGAGCCCACGCGGACCACGTCACAGCCCAGGACCGGCGGCGGAGTCAGCGTGTCGCTCCACATGCAGGGCGCCAAGCTGAGCCAGGGCTGCTGGAGCAGCGGCACGACCGTCTACGCCGTGCTCACGCCCACCGGCGGGTCCGTCGATCACAGCTACCGGTGGATCGTCAACGGCGTCGACAAGGGGCGCAGCCCCTCGCTGCCGCTGAACTCGACGCTGAAGCACTACGGTCCCCAGGGGCTGGACTCACCGAGCCGGAACCGGATCATCTTCAAACTGCTGACCCCGCAGCAGGTGCAGCGATCGGTGACCTTCGAGATCTGCCCGCCCTTCACCACCCAGTGAGCGCGGCCCGGCGTGCCGGGTGCGCCCGCCGGAACGACCCTGGGGCCTCGGCCAGGGCGGGTTAAGATCGGCCGATGACGGTTCACGGCCGAAGCGCCTTCATCATCGGTGGCACGGGGCAGATCGGCCGGGCCACCGCCGCCCGGCTCACCGCGGCCGGTTACGCGGTGACCCTCGGACACCGCCGGCTCCGCCCGGACGCCGCTGAGGCCGACGGGGTGACGTCGGTCCAGGTCGACCGTGCCGACACCCAGGCGCTGCTCGACGCCCTCGACGGGCACGATCTGGTGGTGGACACGGTCGCGTTCGCCCCGCACCACGGTGCGCAGCTCGCCCGGCTGGCCGGCCGCGTCGGCGCGCTGGTGGTCATCTCGACGGGGGCGGTCTACCAGGCTCCCGGCCTGCCGGTGCCGATCCCGGAGACGTGGCCGACGGTCGAGCGCGACGCCCACGACTATCCGGCGGGGAAGGCGGCGCTGGAGCGCTGCCTGCTGGCGACGCCCGACCTGCCGGTCAGCATCCTGCGGACGGGCGTGCTGCACGGCCCGCACGGCAGATCGCTGGATCACTGGTCGTTCATCAAGCGGGCACTGGACAACCGGCCGTACGCCGTGCTCGCCCAGGACGGGCGGAGCCGGTTCCCCACCACGGCGGTCGCGAACGTCGCCGAGCTGATCCACCTGTGCGCGCGGCGGCCGGCGGCCCGGGTCCTCAACATCGCCGACGACCCGCTGACCGTCGCCGAGATCGGCGCCAGGATCTTCGCCGTCATGGGCCACGAGGCGGAGATCGTCACCTTCGCCGGCCCGTCGCGTCCGGACGGCCTGGGTTTTCATCCGTGGAATGTGCCGGAGCCGATCGTGTTCAGCATGGACAGGGCCCGCGCCGAGCTCGGCTACCGCCCTGCCGTCTCCTACGACGACGCGCTGCGCCAGGTCATCGAATGGGCCGTCCCGGCCGTGTCCGAGGCCGAGGCGGGGGGTGGCGGCTGGCAGGACGTCTTCCCTGATCTGATCGATCGCCACGGCCCCGACGTCTGGTTCCCCTATGCGGCCGAGGACGCCTACGTCGCCGGCGCGTAGGCGGCGCTACCAGGCGACAGGCATCGCGTGCAGCCCGAAGAACGGGGCGTCGTCGGCGAAGGGCAGCTCCTCCGGCCTGATCGCCAGGTGCAGCGCCGGCATCCGGGTCAGCAGCGTGCCGCAGGCGATCTGCAGCTCGGCGCGGGCGAGGTTGCGGCCGATGCACTGGTGCACCCCGTGGCCGAAGGCGAGGTGGTGCCGGGCGGAGCGGCGGATGTCGAACTCGTCGGGGTTCTCGAACGCCCGTACGTCGCGGTTGGCGCTTGCGGCCAGCACCGTCAGGCGGTCACCGGCGCGGATCCGCGCGGAGCCGATGTCCAGGTCGGCGGTCGCGATCCGGTCGAAGCTGACCCAGTCCTGTACCGAGTGGAAGCGCAACAGCTCCTCGATCGCGCCCGGCAGCAGGCCCGGGTCGGCACGCAGCGCGGCGAGCTGCGCCGGGTGCCGCAGCAGCGTGAGCACGCCCAGGGAGATCGTGTTGGCCGGCGAGTCGTAGCCCGCGAGCAGCAGCAGGAAACCGATGTTGACCAGCTCGTCCGTGGTCAGCTCGCCGGTGGGCAGGTGCCTGGCGGCCAGCCGCCGGATCATGCCCTCGTGCGGTGCACGCTCCGCGTCGCGGATGAGCTCGCGCAGATAGCCGCGGACGTCTCTGGACGCCTGGGCCGCCACGCTCGGGTCCATGCTCGTCACCGACAACATCCGCAGCCGTGACTCGAAGAACTCGTGGTCGGCGGCCGGGACACCGAACAGCTCGCAGAGCACACGTGCCGGAACCCGGCGCGCGTACAGGGCGACGAGGTCGGCGGGCGCCCCGGCCTCCAGCAGCTCGTCGATCGCGGTGTCGGCGATGCGCTGGAGGGCCGGCCGCATGGCGTCCATGGGACGGGCGCCGAGCTCCGAGTTCAGCAACCGCCGGAACCGGCTGTGCTCCGGTGGATCCATGTCGACGAAGAAGCCGTCGTCAGGGCGGTCGTCGTCGGGTCCGCGAGGTCGCTCAGGGCGTCCGGTGTTCGAGCTGATCCGCGGGTCGCCGAGGATCTGCCGCGCCTCGGCGTAGCGGGTGACCGCCCAGACCGGTGCGCCGTTGGGCAGATCGGCTCGGACGACCGGCGCGGTGTCACGCATCCGCCGGTAGGCGTCCGGCGGTGCGAACGGGCAGGTCCGCTCCATCGGGAAGGCCGGCGTCGCGGTCATGTCGTGCTCTGAGGTGCTCATGATGCCTTCCCGTTCGAGCCGGACACCACCCCGGCGATGTAGTCGGAGACGGCGGCGATGGTCGGCTGCGCCCACAGCAGCGTCGCCGGCAGCGAGCACCGGAATCGTTGCTCCAGCCGCCGCCGGACGACCACGGTCATCACCGAGTCCAGGCCCTGCTCGATCAGCGGCCGGTGGGGTGACAGGTCGGCGGGGGCGAGCCGCATCTCCTTGGCGATCTGCGCGCCGACCTCCTCGATCAGGAAGGTGCGCAGTTCCGTCGGCTCCAGGGCGGCGAACGACTCGGTGGGCCGCTCGCCGTTGGCGCCGTTCGCTCCGGGGGCCGGCGTGTCGATCACCGGATACCGCAGCCCCGACAGCCAGCCGATGACGGCTCCGGTGTCGTCGGTGATCCGTACCTGCGCCGTGTCCGGGTGCTCGTGGTCGAGCAGCACGTCGATGTGCACCGTGTCCGCCGGCTGTCCCGAGGTGACCAGCCGATCGATGTGCGTCACCATGCGCAGCAACGGGTCCCCGGGGAACACGCTCGGCGCCACGGACATGGCCGCGTCCAGGATGGGCCCCCAGAGCGAGGCGGTGGACGGGCCGCACCGCACGCGGGCGCGCAGCGCGCCGTACCCGCGCCGCAGCTCCTCGACGCTCCAGTCGAACCCGGTGCCCGGGACGCCGACGGCGGCCAACCGGCTGGTGACCAGGCCGGGCTCCGCTGACGCGAGCGGCTGCGACCGCGACGCCGGCGGCTCCCCCGGCTCGGCGGGGACTCCGGCCGTGGCGATCATCTGCCAGGCGGCGTCCGGTTCGCCGGCGGTACGGGCGGCCAGCCGCAGCTCGGTGCCCTGCCGTACGACCTGGACCTCGCGGCGATCGGCGGTCAGCAGCGGCGCCGACATCGTCACGTCGCCGAGCACCTGACCACCGGCGGCGGCGAGGAACGTCATGGCGAGGACCGCGGCCGGCACGATCTCCACCCCTTCGATCGCATGGCTGCCGGGGTAGGGCCGGGTCTGGTCGTCCAGGACGGTCCGCCACAACCGGACGTCCGTCCCGGCGAGATCGACATGGTCGCCGAGCAGCGTGTGCGTGTCCGGATCGTGGCCGCGGCCACCGGCGTCGGGAGGCGATGGCGGGCGCCAATGCCGGCGGCGCTGCCAGGGGTAGGCCGGGAGCACGACCGGCCCACCGGCGGGCTGCAGCCGATGCCAGTCCACGTCGAGACCGGCGCAGTGCGCCGCGGCCACGGCGTTGAGCAGGGTCGCCTGGGCGGGCCGGTTGCGGCGCAGCGAGGCGCCCACGAAGACGTCCTCGTGCCCGCCTTCGGTCAGCGTCTCCAGCACCGAGTGCGTGACGACCGGGTGTGCGGAGATCTCGATGAAGGCGCGGTATCCGTCGTCGGCGGCGGCGGTGACCGCGCCGGTCAGGCGCACCGGCCGGCGCAGGTTGGCCGCCCAGTACGCGCCGTCGAACCGGGCGCCGTCGCGTGGGTCGTCCAGCGCCGTCGAGTACACGGCGATGCCGGGGACACCGGGCGTCAGATCGGCCACGCTCGCGGTCAGGTCCGGCATGAGCGGATCCATCTGCGGTCCGTGGAACGCCACGTCCGAGGCGACCCGGCGGGCCGGAATCCCCTCCTCGAGCCAGCCCGTCAGCACCTCGGCCACGGCGTCCGGGGCGCCTGAGACGACCGTGGAGCCGGGTGACGACGCGATCGCGGCGACCACGCCGGGATGATCCGAAAGTCTCCGCTCCGCCTCGGCGAACGGAAGCTGCACCATGGCCATCGCGCCCCGGCCCGCGACCCGGCGCAGCAGGCGGGACCGCCGGCAGATCAGCCGGGCGCCGTCCAGGCGGCTCAGCGCTCCGGCCGTCACCGCGGCGGCGATCTCGCCGACCGAGTGACCGATCACGGCGTGCGGGCGCACCCCGTGCTCCCGCCACAGCTCGACCAGGCCGAGCTGCATCGCGAAGATCATGGTCTGGATGTGGTCGACCTCGGTGAGCTCGCCGGCGCTGAGCTCCTTGCGCGGTGAGAACCCGATCTCGTCGGCGAACACCGGCTCCAGCTCGTCGATCACGCGGGCGAACGCCGGCTCGGCGGCCAGCAGTTCGCGGCCCATGCCGGCCCACTGCGAGCCGTGGCCGGAGAACACGAACACCGGCCCGGGACCGGGATCGCCGAGTGGCCGCCCGGTGGCCACCGCCTCGTTCGGGGTGCCGGCCGCCAGGTTACGCAGCCCGCGGGTCAGCGCGGCCTCGTCCACCGCGGCCACCACCGCCCGGTGCGGCAGGTGGGTCCGGCGCAGGGCGAGGGTGTGCCCGAGGCTCGGCAGCGGCACCCGGCCGACGACGCCGGCGAGGTCGCCCGCGGCCTGCCGCAAAGCCGGCCGCGACGCGGCGGACACCGGGAACAGGCGCCCGGCGGGTGCCTCGGTGGGCGCCGGCACCGCGGGGCCCTGTTCGAGGATCACATGGGCGACGGTCCCGCCGTAGCCGAAGGCGGAGACCGCGGCACGGCGCGGATGGGCGGAGCCGGGCCACGGTGTCGGCTCGTCGACGACGCGCAGCCCGGCGCCGCTCCAGTCGACGGCCGGGGTGGGGGTGTCGAGCCGGCTCGGCGGGAGCTCGCCGCGGTTCACCGCCAGGACGGCCTTGACCAGGCCGGCGATGCCGGCGGCGCCCTCGAGGTGGCCGATGTTGGACTTGGCCGAGCCGATCAGGCAGGGCCGCTCCGGCGCTCTGCCCGCCCCGTACACGGCGCCCAGCGCGGCGGCCTCGAGAGGGTCGCCGACCGCGGTGCCGGTGCCATGCGCCTCGACGTAGCCGACCGTGCAGGGATCGACGCCGGCCTGCCGCAGCGCGCGGCGCATGACGTGCTCCTGCGCCTGGCCGCTCGGCGCCATGATGCCGACGGTGCGGCCGTCCTGATTGACCGCGCTGCCGCGGATGGTCGCGAGCACCGGGTCCCCGTCTCGTACGGCGTCGCGGAGCCGCTTGAGCACCACGACCGCCGCGCCCTCGCCGCGCCCGTACCCGTCGGCGGCGGCGTCGAACGACTTGCTCCGCCCGTCCGGCGCGAGGGTGCCCGCGGCGTCCAGGGTCAGCGTCTCTCCGGGGGACAGGATGAGGTTGACCCCGCCTGCCAGCGCCACGTCGGTCTCCCCCGCCCGCAGGGCCTGCACGGCCAGGTGGACGGCGACCAGGGACGCCGAGCACGCCGTGTCCACCGCCAGGCTCGGGCCGCGCAGGTCCAGCGCGTACGACACCCGGTTGGCCACCGCGCACGTGGCGGCGCCGATCCCGGTCCACGCCTCGATGTCGGGCAGATCCTCCAGCAGCCGGTGCCCGTAATCACCGGTGCAGACGCCCACGTACACGCCCGTGTCCGTGCCGGCCAGCGCGCCGGCCGGTATCCCGGCGTGCTCCAGGGCCTCCCACGCGGTCTCCATCACCAGGCGCTGCTGCGGATCCATCAGCTCCGCCTCGCGCGGCGAGAGTCCGAAGAACTCCGCGTCGAAGTCCGCCACCTCGCTCAGGAAGTGGCCGTGCGACACCGTGCGGCGCAGCGCCGCCATGGAGGACGGGCCACGGTCGGCATAGTCCTGCCAGCGCCCGGCCGGTGCCGGTCCGCTGGTGTCGCGTCCCTGGCACAGCAGGTTCCAGTACTCCTCCGCCGAGTCGGCGCCGCCGGGCAGCCGGCAGCCGATCCCGATCACCGCGATCGCTTCAGACGGTCGGTCCATCACGCATCGCCTCCCGGCCTCCGCGACCACGCGGGCGCCTCGAGAATCTCCACGACGGCGGCCGAGATGGTCACGCCGGGGCCGTAACCGAACATCAGCAGATGGTCGCCGGGCCCCAGGTCACCACCGCGGACCAGGTGCTCCAGGGCGAGCACCTGGTCGCTGGCCCCGCAGTGGCCGATGGTCCGGCCGAACTCCCAGGTCGAGCGGGACGCCGGGATGCCCAGCCGGTGCTCACAGATCTGGTCGGCGATCTCCTGGGAGGTGTTCATGCACGTCATCCGGGTCACGTCCGCCGCCTTGATGCCGGCCTCCGACAGGGCGCGGTCGATCACCTCGACCATCCGTTCGTCCAGCCTCACCAGCACCATGGTCCCTTCGCCTCCGGCGACCGCGCGGCGCCGGAACGTGTCGTTGTGCGCGGCGAAGTCCACCGCGCGGCCTTCGGTGACGCCGGGCGGGAACAGCGGCTCGGCGCACCGGTGCATCTCCTCGGCCTGCGACACCGACACCGAGGTCACCGAGGCGAGCCGGGCGAATCCCGGCTCGGTGTCGAGCACGACGGCGCCGGCCGCGTCACCGGCGACCGCCCCGGGCAGCATCCGCCAGCGGTCGACCAGCGGGGTGCCGTAGTTGTCGGCGGCGACCAGCAGGGCCGCCTGACGTCCGGGGTCGGCCCGCAGGTAGCTCGCGGCCAGTTCCAGGGCCGCGAACATGCCGTTGCAGCCCTGTTTGAGCTGGGTCGACAGGACGCCGTCGCCGACCAGATGGCGCTGCACGTAGGCCTGCGGTGGCCAGCCCTCCGGGCCCTGATGCCAGGTGGAGGTGTACAGGAGGAGGTCCAGCTCGGTGGGTGAGCGGCCGCTGCGGGCCACCGCGGCGCGGGCCGCCCGCAACGCCATCTCCGGTGCCGGCATGTCACCGGCCACCGCGACCGAGGCGAGCCCGTGCAGCTCGACCTCCTCGGCCGGGTACCAGCCCGCCGCCACCGCCTGGCCCACGTCCACGGTGTCGGGCAGGTACGAACCGACGCCGCTGATGTACATGTCCGCCGTCTCCATGTCGCCTCCTGGCTCGCTCGAACAGGTCAGTCCGGCCCTCCGGGGGCGTACTCCGGCGGGATGTCCAGGATCCGCAGCACGGCGCAGGCCAGGGTGGTGCCGGCGCCGAACCCGAGGAGCAGCATGTGGTCGCCGGGGGCCAGCGCTCCGGAGGCGAGCAGGTGGTCCAGCGCGACGAACTGGTCGCTGACGCCCAGGTGCCCGACGCGGGCGCCGTACTCCCAGGTGGTGTCGGCCAGGGTCAGCCCGAACCAGTTGACACCGCGGTGCTCCACGTCGTCCCAGCGCACGTGGGGGAAGGCCACCCGCGCCACGTCGTCGAGCGTGACCCCCGCCTCTTCGAGCGTGCGGTCGACCAGCTCCATCATCGTCGTCTGGATCATCAGCATCACCCGGGCGCCGTCACCGTTCAGCAGGCGTCTGCGGAACTCCCGGTTGCGCGCGGCGAAGTCCAGCGGCCGGCCCACGGTCGCGTCCGGAGGGAACATCGGCACGCCACCGTCGTTGACGGCCTCGGCCTCCGGCAGCACGGTCACGTTGACCGACCGCAGCTCGGCGAACCCGGTGTCCGTGGTGACGAGCAACGCGCACCCGGCGTCGCCCATCGCGGTGCCCTCGATCATCCGCCACCGGTCGACCAGCGGGGTGCCGTGGTTGTCGGCGCCGACCAGCAGCGCGGTGCCGCCCGGCCGCAGGTATCCGGCGGCGAGCTGCAGGGCGTTGAACAGGCCGCAGCATCCTTGCCGCAGCTCGATCGCCGGGACGCGCCCGCCGACCAGATGCTGCTGCAGGTAGTACTGCGGCGCCCAGCCCTCCGGGCCCTGGTGCCAGACGTCGCAGTACAGCATGAGGTCCAGGCCATGCGGCGACAGCCCGCCGGAGCGCTCGAACGCCTGCCGGGCGGCGCGCAGGCCCAGCTCCGGGGCCGGTACGTCGCCCGCCACCGCCGCGCCGACCAGGCGGAAGTGCTCCACGTCATCGGCCGGATACCGGCCCTCGGCGACGGCCGTCTCGATGGTGACCACAGGCGGCAGATGGACACCGATACTGCGCAGGTACGTGCCGGGAGTGCGCATCTCACCTTTCCTTCAGCGTGGGCACGCCGCGGGTGCCGGGAGCTTCACTGGCTGTGCGAGGCCACGACGGGATTCCCCGGCCCGTCGCGCAGCAGCAGCATCGGGTCGTTCAGCTCGTACAGACCGCACATCGGCGGGCAGGCCTCGTAGCCGAGGAGCCGTTGGATGTCCTCGGGGTAGCCGCGGACCACGTCCAGGGGGACGGACAGGTACTGGTTCTCCTCCTGGCGGAGGTTGCCGAGGTCGTAGGCGTACGACAGGCCGGTGCGGGGCTCGTCCGAGGCGTTGGCCCCGGCCCCGTGGTACGTGCTGCCGAGCCACAGCAGCGCGGAGCCGGCCCGCATCTCGGCGGGCACCGCCTCCTCGTCGCGCGGCCCTCGCTCGTCGTCCCACCGGTGGCTTCCCGGGATCACCCGGGTGGCACCGTTGCGTGCGGTGAACTCGCTCGCGGCGACCATGACCTGGACCCGGCTCTCCGGGCCCGGGTGGGTACGGAGGTGCGCCGTGTCGTCCCGGTGCAGGCCCTGGATCGGGACGCCGGGCTGAATCTGGATCGCCCGCGAGATGCCGAGCTGGATCGTCGGGACGAACTCGATGCGCTGCTCGCCGAGCCAGGCCCGCACCGGCCGCTGCAGGAAGTGCCGCGCGCTGCCGAGGAAGTGCGGCTCTCGCATGATCGTGGCCGACCGCGTGGTCCGGCGGACCAGGCCCGGCAGGATGCGGGTCTTCTCACCGACCAGCCGGCCGTCGCCGTCCGCCTGGCGTTCCAGGGCCGGGCCCAGGTCCTCCCACAGACCGTTGAGCGTGCCGGAGTCGATGAAATCCTCGATGATCACTGCTCCGGCCGCTTCGACCGCTTCGATCGCTTCTTCGATCGCGGCCGAGGCGGGCAGGACGGTAAGAGTCGGCTTGGAATCGGTCACCCGGGCCTCCGGGAGGGCTGTGTCGTGGCAAGTGGCTGATCGGTCCGCGGTGGTCTTATTCGTGGCGACTCGGAAGCGGGTGGCCGAACCACCGCGCGAGAGCGCCGGGCAGCGACTCCTCGTCGGCGGGTGTGCTCCAGGCGACGAAGCCGTCCGGGCGGATCAGCAGGGCGTCCGCCGGAGCCTCGGCGCACGCGGCGGTGACCACGTCGACCCGGTCGGACCAGGGCCCGGCGAGCGCGCGCAGTCCGGGGCCGGCTCCGAGGTCGAGCAGCAGCGGCCGGCCGGTGCGCTGCAGTTCGGCGAGCCGTACCGTGCCGTTGGCGCCTTTGAGCCGCAGGTCGGGGCAGTGGTGCCCGACCAGCGGATGGGTCAGCGACGGGTCGCCCATGTCGTAGCTGATGTGCAGGTCGTCGACCAGGGCGGTCAACTGCCGGTTCGTGTCGTCGTGGAGCAGCAGGCGGGTGAGCAGGCGGCGCAGCGCGTCGACGTGCGGGCCGGGGCGCATCAGCGCGATGGAGGCACGCTGCACCTCCAGTGTCTGCGCGCCGACCGGATGCCGTTCCGAGGTGTAGGTGTCGAGCAGGTCCTCGTGACACTGACCGCGTGCGACCGCGGCGAGCTTCCAGCCGAGGTTGACGGCGTCGCCCAGCCCGAGCCGCAGGCCGGGGCCGCTCCACTGCGACTGGACGTGGGCCGCGTCGCCGACCAGCAGGACCCGCCCCTGGCGGTAGGTCTCGGCCTGCCGCTCGTTGTCGGTGAACCGGTTGATCTTGTCGACCTTGGTGACCGTCACGTCGGTGCCGCTGAGCCGGCGCAGCGACTCCTGGAACTCCTCGAGCGTTATCGGCGCGTCTCGGTTCGCCGGTGGTCCGATGAACTCGAGGGTGATGAACCGGGGCGGCCCCTCCTCGTACACCAGGAGCCCGTTGTCCTTGCGGAACCAGCCGGGCAGGTGGAAGTCGGGGTCGTCGATCTCCGCGAAGGCGCGGTATCCGGTCGTGATGCCGTCGGTTCCCGGGAAGGCGATGCCGGCCAGCTTCCGGACCGTGCTCCGGCCGCCGTCGCAGCCGGCGAGCCAGTCGGCCCGCATCCGGTAGTGCCCGTCCGGACCGTCGACATCGAGGCTCACCCCGTCGCCGTTCTGGGTGAACCCGGTGACCGTGTGGCCGCGCCGTACCTCGACGCCGAGCTCCGCGGCACGCCGGGCCAGGTCCTTCTCCAGCACTTGCTGGGGCACCAGCAGGTCGGGAGATTCCGGACGGAGCACGAACATGGTGGCGAAATGCCGTGCGCCGGGAAAAGCCTTGGGTTGCAGGCTGTCCGGCCGCCGCTCGCCCATGGCGATGCGGGTCCGCTGTTCGGCCGTCGGCTGCGCGGGGGTCCCGTCGACCCCGATCATGAGACCGCGGCGGTCCAGGATGTCGATGGCCCGCCCGGTGATGCCCTCGGCCTTCGGATGCGTCTCGATCTCGGGCAATCGCTCGAGCACCACCACCGGCACGCCGTGCAGCGCCACCTCGCACGCGAGGATGAGCCCGACCGGTCCACCACCGACTACCGCGACCTGTGCCATACATACCTCTGCTGGGGGCCATGAGCCTGCTGGAGGAATCATTGGATGCCGGCCACGGACCGGCGATCTCGGCCGGGCGCGGTCATGTTTCCCGTGTGTTGGCAGATGCGTCTGTTCAGGTAGTGCCGATGCTAAATCGGGCTGATCAAAAATTGCTAGTGGTGGCATTTTCCGGATTTGTCATGCATAATCCGCTTCGATTGATCATCGGCGCGCAGGCGGGAGGTCGCCTATGAGCGACGGCCAGACAGCCCGACCCTTGGAAACCGACCGGCCCACTCCCTTCGACCCGCCCGTCGAGCTGCGACGCCGAGCCCCGCTCAGCAGGCTGGCCTACCCCGACGGGCACCTCGGCTGGGTGGCCACCGGATACTCCGTCACCCGGGCCATCCTGGCGGATCCGCGGTTCAGCACCCGGCGCGAGCTGCTGCATCAGCCGGTCGGGCGCGAGCGCGCGGTCGAGCCGCCGACACCCGCGGAGCCGGGCATCTTTCCGCACATGGACCCGCCCGAACACACGCGCTACCGCCGCCTGCTGAGCGGCCACTTCGGGCCTCGGCGCGTCGCCGAGCTGATGCCCGCGATCCGGCGGTACACCGCGGAGGCACTCGACGGCCTGGCGGACGCCGGGACGAACGGTGGCACCCCCGCTGACCCCACCGCCCCCACCGACCCTGTCGACCTCGTCGCCTCGTTCGCCATGCCGATTCCGGCGCTCGTGATCTGCGAGCTGCTCGGCGTGCGAGCGGAGGACCGGCAGCGGATCCAGGCGGCCACCGCGGTGATGAACGACCTGGACTCGCGCCCGGACCAGGTGATCGACGCCGTGATGTCGATCACGGGGACGGTACGCGGCGTCCTCGCCGATGGCCGGTCGGACGGGCTGCTGGCGCAGGCCGCGGCGACCGGCGAGCTGAACGACGAAGAGCTCACCAACCTCGGGATGGTGCTGCTGGCCACGGGCCACCTGCCCACGTCGAGCATGCTCGCGCTCGGGGCGTTCGCCCTGCTGACCGACCCGGCTCAGCGGGCCCGTCTGGCGGCGGATCCGGAGCGGGCGGTCGAGGAGTTGCTGCGGTACCTGTCGATCCTCCAGTTCGACGTACGGCGCACCGCGCTGGTCGACGTCGAGATCGACGGCCAGGTCGTCGCGGCCGGCGAGACCGTGGTGCTGGCGCTGCCGGTGGCCAACCGGGATCCCGAACGCTTTCCCGACCCGGACACCCTGGACGTGACACGCTCCGCGACCGGGCACCTGGCCTTCGGGCACGGCGTCCATCAGTGTCTCGGGCAGCATCTCGCGCGGGCCGAACTTCGGGTGGCGCTGACCGCGCTCTTCGAACGCTTCCCCGACCTGCGCCTGGCGGTGCCGGCGGCCGAGGTGCCGACCCGCGACCGCATGGCCGTGTACGGAGTGGACCGGCTGCCGGTCGCTTGGGGCGTCATTCCGGCAGTCCAGCCGAGATAGGTGGCAGATCATGCGCTACAGGACTCTGGGTGACTCAGACCTCCGGACGTCGGTCGTCGGGCTGGGGTGCAACAGCATCGGTACGGGTCTCGACGTGACCCGGACCAGGGCGATGGTGGACGCGGCGATCGAGGAGGGCGTCACGCTCTTCGACACCGCCGAGTCGTACGGCGCGCCCCCCGGCGCCTCCGAGGAGCTGCTGGGTGAGGTGCTGGCCGGTCGCCGGGAGCAGGTGGTGCTGGCCACCAAGTTCGGCGCCCCCGGCCACCGCCCCGACGACGGGCAGGGCGAGGCGCACGGGGCGCTTGGCGGCCGGTCGTACATCCGGCGGGCGGTGGAGGGGTCGCTGCGCCGCCTGCGCACCGACTACATCGACCTGTTCCAGTACCACGTCCCGGACGGCGTCACCCCGATCGAGGAGACCCTGTCCGCGCTGACCGACCTGGTGCGCGAAGGCAAGGTGCGCCACATAGGCAGCTCGAACGTCGCCGCCCGGGAGATCGCGGAGGCCGCGCGGCTGGCCCGCGCGGGTGGCCACGCCGCGTTCGTGTCGGTGCAGACCCACTGGTCGTTGCTGGACCGGAGCGCCGAGCGCGAGGTGGTGCCGGCGGCCGTGCGCGATGGGCTCGGTGTCCTGCCCTACTTCCCGCTGGCCCATGGGCTGCTGACGGGAAAGGTACGACGTGGGCAGGAGCCGCCGGCCGGGTCCCGGCTCGCGAGGCTTCCCCACCTCGTCACGCCGGAGAAGCTGGATCGAGTGGAGGCGCTGGCGTCGTGGGCCGAGAAGCACGGCCGGTCCGTCCTGGAGGTGGCCATCGGCGCCCTGGCCGCGCTGCCCGGCTGCGGTTCGGTGATCGCCGGAGCGACCGGCCCGGAGCAGATCCGGGCCAACGCGGCCGCCGGCGACTGGGAACCGACCGCCGACGAGCTGGCCGAGATCACCGCTTTGGCGCCCCTCGACTGACCGAGCCCCGCCGGCCGATCACCGGTTGGACCGCCAGGTATTCAAGAACGGCCATTTGACGTCGAGATTCACCAGCTCGATGACCCGGCGATCATCGATGATGACGCGCTCGTTGCCTTTGTAGTAACTGAACTTCGGAGCGTTCTTCTCGAACTCCAGTGAGATGTCGTCGAGATCGCTGAGAAAACGTTTGGGCAGGAAAGCCTCGCCATAGAGCGGCAGGGTGGGAATCTCGAAGGACTTGGTGAACGCGTACGTGGCCGACCCGCCCCGCACCGCCACGTGCTGGATCTGGGTGGAACCCCCATTCGCGGCGTTGACGTCGGTCAGGCCGTCGTACGGCAGGGGAATCCTGAAGGGCTTGGTGACGATGCCGCCGTCCTCGAAGATGATCGCCTGGGTGCCCTTGGTCCAGGTGTGCCGCCAACGGAAGCCAGGCCCGCTGAAGGCGATGGCGGCCGCGTCGATGTCACGGGTGAACGTCTTGGGCAGGAACGGCCATTTCTTCTTGATCAGCGCCGGCCCTTCGATGAGCCCGCGGTCGTTGAAGATCGCGTACTGGTCGCCGATCAACGCCATGTGCTTCCACGTTTTCCGCTCGTTCACGGTGGTCACCGCGTCGAAGGCGCGGAACGCCGAAGCGGGCGGGGGCGCCTGGTACGCCGCGGCGGCCGAGGCCACCGCCGTCGCGGAAGTGGGTGCGGTCGCCGCGCCGAGCGCGATCACGGCGACCAGCAGCGCCGGCAGCCGCCATAACCGTGGCAGGATCCTTGTTCGCTTCTCACGCATTCCCCACTCCGTTCACTGGCTCGCGTTGCTCAGCGGTCAGGAACGGTTCGCGCGAAAGCCCGGAGCGGATGAGAAGCGGCCGGAATCACCCCGCGGCCCCGCGGCGCGCTCGAATCAGCCGGCCCCCGGGGGCGGGGCGGAGGCGCCGGTGTCGTGTTCTTCGACCGTGCCCCCGATTTTCGCGCTCAATTCCTGCATGAACGACTTGGACTTGGCCGACAGCGCCCATCGGTCGCCGACGAGATAGAGGCCGCCGTACATCTCGGCGTAGTCCAGCCACTCACGCTGTCCTTGCTCCGTCTGGAAATCGAGGAACACGTAGGGGATCCCGTCGCTGGTGCATTCCCCTTTCCGATAGTCCAGGGCCTTGAGGGTGATCTCGGCGGTGCAGCCGATGGTGGCCGCCAGTTGCTCCACGGTGTACGTCCGCGAAGCCCCGCCGCCGTTCTTCGGCCCGTCGTCCGCCTCGGCCGTTACACCGCATCCGGTGAGCGTGAGCGCCGAGGCGATGGCCAGCGACGACAGGACGACGACGCCGGTCGCGCCCGCTGATCCGCGTCGCGGACGGGAGAAGCCAGTCACGGGCTTGCCCTTTCTCATGGCTGATACGGCAACGAGGCCCGGTGCGGCCAGTCACCTGGACGCACCGGACCTTCTGCCTGACGACGACAGGGTCAACGACAGCGTCTGCCGCTGTTGATGCAGTCGACCACCTGCTGCATTTGCTGCTCGTTCATCAGGCTGATGAAGTCGCTGTGGTCGGTGATCGGTTTGTGCAGTTCTTCGGGGAAGCCGTCGACGGCGTAGTTGGGGCCCTGCGGCACGTTGTAGATGAGCCTGTGCTCGAGCGCCGGGATGGGCTGGAAGCCCTGCGGGCAGCTACCGTCGGCCTGGGGGAAGGTGACATGCGTCCGGTGGTTGGCGCTGTCGATGTTCTGGCCGTCCCAGCAGCTCTGGAAGTCGAAGACCCGTACGACCCTGCTGCCTCGCGGGCAGAGCGGGTACTTGTCGGTCAACTGGCGGTTCTCGAATCCGGTGCAGGTCCACCCGGCGTTGGGGTCGGCCCCGCCGACGCGGGCGTTACCGGTGATGATGCGGAGGAACTGCGGAGCCGGCACCACCTTGGCGGTCGGGTTGCCCTTGAAGGTGATCTGCACCGCCGCCGGGGTGAGGATCTTGCCGACGTTCAGGTCGAGGCCGCCGCCTCGCCGGTTGGCGTCGAACTCCCTCTGGCCCAGTGCCCTCAGCACGGGCCAGTAGTGCGTGGACTTGTCACCGTTGCGGCAGGTCGTACCGGCCGCCAGCAGGCTTTCGTTGGTGGACTGCGCGCTGGTGGACTCGTTGCCCACGTAGTCGTGTGTGTGCTGCGCGCCGTTGTTCACGCCGGGGGCCACGATGACGTTGTCGGAGTTGAAGATCCGCTGCTCGTTGCGCCCGCAGTCGACGCTGAAGGTTCCCCTGGAGCCGCTCCGCTGCGTACGGGGGGTGTTCACGTTCGGCCGCACCGAGCGGATGTCGACGAAGTCCGCACGTACGGGACCCCTGGCCGGGCCTCCGTTGTTGCCGTTGTTGTCTCCGCCTCCCGGATTGCGGCGCTCACAGGTCGCCAGGGTCCGCAGGCCGGCCGGTACCCGGGCGCCGGCACGCTGGAAGGCGATCGCGATCCGCTCCAGGGTCGCTTCCCGCTTGGCCTTCAGCGGGCCGAGGATCGCATTCTGCACGAAGTTCGAGCCGCCCCCGCTCGCTGAGCTCTCCAGTCGTCGATTGGCCTCGGCGATCTGGGCCTCCAACTGCTGCATGTTCCGCCGTACCTCGGCCTGGGCACGAGCGGGAATCTGCCCCAGCCGGCCCGCCACGGAGGGGCAGTTGATCTGGCCGGGGGCACCGGTCTGGCCCCCGTCGTTCTGGCCGAGACCGTTCTGGCCGTCGTCGTCCTGGCCGGTGCCGTCATCCTGACCGGTCCCATCGTCCGGGCTGGTCCCGTCGCCCTGGCCGGTGCCGTCATCCTGACCGGTCCCATCGTCCGGGCCGGTGCCATCGTCCTGACCGGTCTCATCGTCCGGACTGGTCCCGTCGCCCTGGCCGGTGCCGTCATCCTGGCCGGTGCCGTCGCCCTGGCCGTCATCGTCGTTCCCGGTGCCGTCGTCCTGCACCGTGCAGGTGGCCAGATCGTCCAGGCCGTCGGGGGCCTGGGCACCGGCACGCTGGAAGGCGATCTCGATCCGTTGGAGCGCGGCGGCTCGTTTGTCCCTCAGCGGGCCAAGGATCGCGTTCTGCACAAAGTTGGGCCCGCCCTGCCCCGCAGAGGACGCCAGCCGCCGATTCGCCTCGGCGATCTGGGTCTCCAACTGCTGCAAATTCCGCTGCACCTCCGCCTGCGCGCGAGCGGGGACCTGGCCCACGCTGTCCGCCACGTCTGGGCAGGAGATGGCCGGCGCCATGGCCGTACCCGATGCCCCGCTCGCCGCGTCGGCGGCGCCGGCGGTGAGGCCACCGCTCAGGACGGCCAGGGCCGTGAGGATCCCCGCCGTCCGTCTGCGCCTGCGGGAGCCATGCAGATGTCTCATCCAACACCTCTCTGCGTCTGCGGATGCGCCCGGTAGTGGAACCCGTCAGGCCGCATCCGCAAAAGGGTCGTGGCCGTCGTCATGACGAGATACGCGGGCTCAGCGCGTCCGGTTCGACACCACGTAGAAGCATGCGGGGACCTCGGCGGCGCGGGCGGGCTCGCCCGCGGAACATACCGGCGACATACCGCCCGTCCTTAGGGTGAATTTCGTTCCGCCGGTAATCCGGCAGGAGCGGGTTGTCGCCCACTGCGAGAGAAGGGGTACTCATGCAGGCTGTCGACGAGAAGAGCGTGGTCTGGTCGGAGCAGACCACGGATGAGGTGTTCGACCTGGTGATCGGCGATCTGGAGCTGGAGATTCCGCCGCTCGCGTCACCGACCAGCTCGGGCACCGGCACCGCTTGCGGAAGCTGCGCGAGCATCTACTGCTGCTGACGCATGCCGGGTGGCGCCGCTGCCGGCGGCGCCACCCGGCTGTGCTCCGCGCTCCGCAGCAACGAGTTGGGAGGGAAGTTTTGCTGGACGCGTCAGCGGACGTCGAGCCGCTCTGGGAGATCCACACCCCGGCCGGCGACGCCGATGAGGACCTTTCCGCCATACTCCCGCCGGTGGCGCGGCGATTGATCGGCGCGGTCCGCGGGGGCACGGCGGGTGGGCTGTTCCCCCCTGTCGTCACGGCCGGCCCTGAAGGCACGGTCAGGATCGACCGGTTGCTCGGTGGCGCGGCGGACGCGCGGATGCTCGCGCACGCGCTCACGGACCAGCGGTTCACGCCGCTGCTGACGATGCTGGAACGACTGGACGCCTGGTGCGTTCGCGCCACGCGCCGCTACTCGACGGTCGTGGCCGGTGGGGTGCTGGACGTCACCAACGCCGACCTCTTCGGGCCGATGGTGTCCGAGGCGTTCGTGGCGTGCGCGACCGGACGACCGCACTACGCCCGCGACCGGGTGGCGGAGTGGACGGAGCGTTGCCAGGCGTTTCTGACGCTCTTCCTCGACCGGTTGCAGCGGGACATGCGCACCTGCTGGCCCGGGGAACCGGCCTTCCAGGGACCCGTCACCGGCTTGTGGACCCATGGTGAGGAGACCCACAACGGCCGCCAACGGGTGTTACGGCTGGACTGCGCGGGCGGCGGCCGGGTCGCGTACAAACCGCGGCCGGCCTCCGGCGAGCTGCTGTTCACCGCGCAAGGCGGAGCCGGCTCGCCCGCCTCGGTGTTCGGCCTGCTCAACGACGCGCCCGCGGCGTCCGGTGAGGTCCGGCTGCCGGTGCTGTCGTGCTGGCCCGGCGCCGGCCCTGGTTACCTGTGGCAGGAATGGATCGAGCCGCCGGCGCAGTGGGGACCGATCCGCGCGTCCGGGGAGTGGCGGCTGACCGGCACCCGGCTGTCCCCGCGGGAGGCGGCGCGGTTCTGGCACCGGACCGGCTCGCTGGCCGCCGCGACGTTCGCCTTCGGGATCACCGACATGATCGGCGGCAACGTGGTGACCGGGACCAGGCCCGGCGAGCACGAACCGCTGCTGTATCCGATCGATCTGGAGATCTACTTCTGCCGGGTCTCCCGGCTCTACGACACGGGTCTGCTGCACGACCGGACCGCCGAGGTCGACCAGCACCACGTCGGGCTGGAGAGCAGCCCGCGATGGTGCAGCGCCGAGGGCCCGGCGGTGTGCTGGCATGCGGAGACGACGGGGGCGCTGCGCCTGTACCGCCGCCGGAAGCCCTGCACCAGGGAAGAGACCAGGACCGTCGTCGCGGACACCGGCGGAAGAGCCGGGTACGGCCCCTACCTGCCGGCCATGCTGCGTGGCATGTTCGACGCCTGGACCCTGATGTGCCGCCAGCGGCCGGCCATCCGGCGGTTCCTGTCGACCGCCGCCTCCGGCCACTACGTCCGGGTGCTGCGGCAGCCCACGTTCCGGTACTTCGACGCGCTGGTGCCGCGCTGGCTGTCCGGCGGCGGCGCCGCACCGGTGCCCGCCGAGCCCGGCGTCCACTTCGACCGGGCGGAACTCGACCAGCTCCGGCGTATGGACGTGCCCTACTTCGTTCGTTCGCTGGACGGTGGCCCGGTGCTGCGGATCGAGCCGCCGCCGCGATCGTTCGAGACGGCCGCGGTCGCGGCGGCTGCGGTCGAGACCGCCGCCGTCGCGGCCCGGCCGGAGCCCGAGGGCGGCTGGCCTCCGCTGCCGGAGCTGCTCGACGGCGCGAACCTGGAGCTGGCCGGTCTCGGAGTGGCGCTTCGGGACGCGGTGGAGCACGTGTTCGACGACGTGACGGAGCACGTCGTCACGGACGAGTCGCTGGGCGTCCGGCTGCACCTGCAGAGCCCGGCCGAGGGCCAGGTCGGCTTCGACTGGCCGGAGGTCGGCAGGCGGGTCACCTACATCTGGACCCGGGAGAAGGTACGTCTGCGCATCGACGCGGTGGACGCGCCTGAGGTCCCGGCCGAGCCGGCCCCGGCCGGTGAGGTCCGGCGCCGGCTGCTGCGGCTGGACCGGCTCGACGGCGCCATCCGGATGCCGTGGGCGGACGGCGGCATGGTCGACGACAGCGCCGAGCGCCGCCTGCGGACCCTGACCGACACCGGCATCGCCTGGCTGTCCAGGGTCGTGACCGAGCATGGGTGGCCGGGTCACACGATGGTGGGCGCCGCGGCGGCCGCGGCGGCCAGTCGCCTCGTGCAGCACGCGAGAGGGCATCTGGACTTCCGCCGGCGCTGCCTCGAGCTGATGCGGCAGGCTGCGGCGGGCGGCGATCTCCCGTGGCGGGAGGTCGCGTACCTGACCGACGAGTTGCGCCGCGCCGACGGGCTCCCCCAGGTGTACGGCACGAAGTTCGAGCCCGTGGCCGGGAGGCTGGAGCCGTACCCGATCGAGGAGCCGGACGACGTGGACCGGCGGCGCGCCGCGATGGGCATGGAGTCGCTGGCGGACTACACGGACCGGATCCGGCGGCGGTTTCCCCTGACGGCGAAGGAAGCATCATGACCACACTGATCCACGAGGTGTCCCAGGCGTCCGGCGACGTCGACTGGGCGCTGTTCGGGCGGCGGTACTGGGAGCGGCGGCCCGCCCGGCTGGGTGCACGTCCGCCGGTCGGCCTCGACCAGATCCACGCTCTCACCGTTCAGTCGTGTGCCCCGTTCCGTGCCGGCACCCGGTTCTGGGTGATGCCCGACGTCCGGTTCCTGGCCGGCGACGGCTGGCTGCGCGCGCCGGGCGAACTGCTGCCGGACGCCGCCGACCGGACCCTGGACGACTACTTCGACCGGCTGGACACCGACCTGTCCGGGCAGGGTCACCTGCTCACCGTCCGGCAGCCGTTGCTCCTGGACTACACGGTGTGGTCCGCGGTACGCGACGCGATCCGCGGGCTGTGGCAGGCGGTCGGCTGGCCGAACCTCCCGGTCGTCGCCGAGGTGCTGATCGGCGACCGGTTCACCCAGCACGCCGGCGCGGCCGAGGCGCCGGCTCACGCCGCGCTGACCTGGGTGCTGCGCGGGCGGATGGACGTACGGCTGTGGGACGAGCGGCGCGGTCCCCCGCCGGCCGCGATCGCCGACCCGGACCGGGACCTGGACGGTGTGGGGGCCATGAGCGCCGGCGCCGGGGAGTTGCTGTACTGGCCGGGCGACCAGCGGCACGTGGACACCTACCGCGAGCGGTGCGTGGCGCTGCGTCTGCGGATCCCGACCGACCGGCGGCTGCCGTTCACCGAGTTGCGGGACCTGCTCGCCGACCTGGTGCACGGCCGGCAGGGCAACGACGAGACCGTGCCGTACTTCCCGTTCGGGCCCGGTTCCCGCGTCGACGGGCCGGGCGGGGTGCTGCCCCACCTGTCCGCGCTCGGCGACGAGCTGCGCACGGTCGTGGACGGCGGGCGACTGCGCAGGATGCTGCGGGTCCGCTGGGCGGCGCTGCGTTCCGCGGCCGGTCTCGAACCGATTCCGGTGCCGCGCGAGGGCGTCCCGATGACGCCGCGGAGCCGGATCCACCGCTCGGGCGAGATCGTCCGGATGCCTGACGGGCCCGGACACGTGGTGTGGGCGATCAACGGGAACGTTTTCGCCCTGCCGGGAGCCGCGAGCGACCGGGTGTTCGCCGCGCTTCGCGACGGCGAGGAGACCGGCGTCGCCGAGGTGTGCCGCGCCGTCGGCGTCGCCGATGACGACGAGAACGTGCTCGCCCTGCTGGACAAGCTGTACCGGCTGCGCGGCATAGAGGTGGCCGAGACGGACGAGGTGCCCACGCGATGACGCTGACGATCGAGAAGTCGTTCGACTGGGACGTGTTCGTGCAGGACTACTGGGACCGGAGGCCGGTGCTGTACAAGCAGATCGGCGACGTGCCGTTCGCCGAGGCGGAGGTGTTCGAGGCCGCTGTGCTCGGCAGCCGGCCGCCCCATCCGCTCGCCGTGCCGGGAAACGTGCAACTCCTCGTGGAGCGACGGCAGCAGACCCGGCCGGGCGCGTACCTGCCGGAGCCGTCGGACCACTCGCTCGGCGGCTACGAGCGGCGCATGGCCGACCGGTTGCGGGGGCGGCGTTACGCCCTCGTGGTGCACCGCTTCCACTCCTTCTCCCACCCGTTGTGGACGCGCGCGCAGCGGTTCTACGCCGGCCTCTGGGAGCGGGTCGGTCAGCCGACGCACACCGCGGGCTCCACGATGTTCCACGGCTCCTACGAGCACAGCCCCGTCGGCGTGCACCAGGACCGCTTCGCCACCTTCATGTTCTGTGTACGGGGCACCAAGCGCATGCGGTTCTGGGACGAGCGCCCGTGGACGGATCCGGTGCACACGGTGCTGGACTACCAGCCGTACCTGGGCTCCTCGTTCGTCGCGGAGGTCGAGCCGGGAGACCTGCTGTACTGGCCGTCGCGGTACTACCACGTCGGGGAGAGCGCCGGCGAGGCACCGGCGACGAGTGTCAACGTGGGCATTCCCCGCCGCGAGCACCGGCCGTACTACGAGATCAAGGATCTGTTCCGGGGCACCACGCCGGCTGCGTCGGCCCCGCTCTTCTCCCCGGACGCCGGTCCGGGCGGGCAGTTGGCCGGTGAGCTGCCCGCGGCCCTGGCCGACTCCGTGGACGCCTTCATGGAGCTTCTGGACCGGGACCGGTTCGCCGCCCGGGCCACCGAGCTGGCCCTGCGGGTCAGAACGGCGGGCGGGTTCTGGCCGACCGAGCGGCCCGCCGGGCTTCGCCCGCTCGACGACGACACGCCCGTCCGCGCCTGCGCTCCCCTGCTGACCGCGCCCGGCGACGGCGCCCGCGGATACGCCGCGAACGGCAACGTGTCGTCCGGCGCGGCCGGCCTCGAAGCCCTCGCGGTGCTGGACCGGCTGAACGGCGGCGAGGTGGTACGCGTCGGTGACCTCCCCGAGCCGCAGCGCGATGAGGTCCGCCACCTGCTTCGGGAATTGGAGAGCTTCCGTGCCGTCACCCGCGTCGACACCGACTGACCAGGCACCGACTGACCAGGCACCGGCGCACCGGCAGGCGGCCGCCGCTCTCGTCGCCGAGATCGCGGACCGGCTGGCGGAGCCCGGCCGGGTGGCCGAGATCGCGGGCGCGCCCGACAACCTCATGCGTTATCCGGGCGACCCGCAACCGGTGTGGGATCCGCTGCTGCTCTCCGACGGTCACCCCGGGGTCGCGCTGCTGTTCGCGGAGCTGGCCGCGCGGGCGCCGGAGCTGCGCGGCCGGGCGCACGCGCACCTGTCCGCGGCGCTCGGCAGCGGGATCCGCTTGCTGCCGCAGTCGCTGTTCCACGGCATGGTGGCGCTCGCCCTGGCCGGGCACAGCGCGGCCACCGCGTTCGGCGGCTACGCCACGATGCTCGAAGGACTGGACCGGCACATCATCGACCAGGTCCGGGAACGCGCGCGAGCCGACCGGGAGCGGCTGCGCGCCGGAGCGCCGGTCGGCGCGTGGAGCCGCTACGACATCCTCGGCGGCACCGCCGGAATCGGCCGCTACCTGCTGGCGCGGCACGAGTCGGCCGCCGAGCCGGCCGCGCGGGAGGCGGCGGGGCTCGCCCTGACCGACGTGCTCGAATCGCTGGTGGCCGCGGCGACCGCCGGCGACATCGCGCGGCACGGCACCCGCCTGCCCGCGTGGTGGATCACCGAAGGACTCGAGCACGGCCTGGCCGAGCACGTCAACCTCGGTCTCGCGCACGGTGTCTGCGGACCGCTCGCGCTCCTCTCCGTCTCCTGGCGGTCCGGGGTGCGGGTGGAGCGTCAGGACGAGGCCATCGAGCAGATCATGGCGTTGCTGTCCCGCTGGCGCACGACCGACGAGGCCGGCCCGCGCTGGCCGCACCTGATCTCGCCGGCCCACATCGAGAGCGGGGAACCGCCGGAACGCGGGCGGGACTCGTGGTGCTACGGCGCCGCGGGTGCGGCCCGTGCCGTGTACCTGGCCGGCGCGGCGCTGGACCGCGCGGACTGGCGCGCCGACGCGCATGCCGCCCTTCGCGGTGCGCTGAGCGCGGCGAGCGACGAGCTGATTCATGACTCCGCGCTGTGCCACGGGTGGGCGGGGCTGCTCCAGATCGTGCTGCGCATGGCGCACGACGGCGCCGGCCCGGGCTACCACGCCGTAGCCGACGAGCTGGCGGTACGGGTGATGGACGGGTACGACCCGCGGGCGCCGTTCGGTTTCCGGTACCGGCACGCGCTCGCGGCACGCCCCCTCGACCGCCCCGGCTTCCTGGAGGGCGCCGCGGGCATCGCCCTCGCCCTCCACACGTACGCCACGGAGACCGTCCCGATCACGTCGTGGGACGGCGCGCTGCTGTTGAGCTGACGGGCCGGCACGCTCCCGCTGAAGACCGGAACCGAACGCATCCCCGCCGCCCGCTGATCCTGGTCGTGCTCCGCCTGAGCACGATGGTGGATCCTGGAGTCCTCCATGCTGGTCCTCGCCGGCCTGCCGCTCACCGCAGGGTCCCGGTCCGAGCTACCGGCAGGCGTCCCACGTGCCCGGCGGCACCCCCTGATCGCGCAACTCCCCTTTGACCACCTTCGTAGCGGCGTTCCTCGGCAGATCGTCGAGCACCCGCACGTACCGGGGAACGGCATGACGCGGCAGCCGGCCGGCACACCACGCGTGCACCTCCGACGCGCGGACCGTCGCCCCCGGCGCCGCCGTCACCGCCACCAGCACCTCCTCCTCGGTCAGCTCCGACGCCACCCCCACCGCCGCCACCTCCAGCACCCCCGGCATCGCGGCCACCACCTGCTCCACCTCCCAGCTCGCGATGTTCTCCCCCCGCCGCCGGATCACGTCGGCCCGGCGACCCGCGAAATAGAGGAACCCGTCCTCGTCGAGCCGGCCACGATCGCCCGTCGTGAACCAGCCGTCGCGCAGGACGTCCGCCGTCGCCGCGTCGTCACCCGCGTACCCACTGAAGATCATCGACTCCGCCGCCGGCCGGACCGTGATCTGCCCCACCTCACCGGCCGGCAGCCGGCGACCGTCCTCACCCCTGATCGCCACCTCGTACTCCGGCACCGGCCGCCCGGCCGAACCCGGCCGCCGCACCTCCGCCGTGCTCACCGCCACATCACCGAGCTCCGTGCACGCGTACGCCTCCAGCAACACCACCCCGAACCGATCCGCGAACCGCCGCGACAGCCCCGCCGGCGCCGGCCCCCCATAGGCCCGCCGCACCCGATGCCGCCTGTCCGGCCCCGCCGCCCGCTCCAGAATGGCCACCATGGCGCCCATGAAGTTGAACGCCGTGACGCCCTCCTCCCGGCAGATCTCCCAGAACCGCGACGCGGAGAACCGCGCGTGCGCCACCAGCGTCGCCCCCGACAGCAACGCCGGCAGCAGCCCCGCATGCCTGACGTTGATGTGATTCCACGGGAACACGTTGAACAGCACGTCTCCCGGCCCGTACCCCATGCTGACGGCCACCCGCCGCGCCTGCCGCACCCCCGCGAAATGCGGCAGCAACGCGCCCTTCGCCCGACCGGTGGTCCCCGACGTCGCCATCACCACGGCCGGATCCCCGGGTCCCGGGCGCCGAGCCGGAAGCCGGCCCGGTGAGGCGAGCAGATCGCCCATGCCGACCGCGCCCGGCACCTCGACCTCTTCCCGCTCGGCCACCAGCACCGTGCGCTCCGTCTCCGCGGCCAGCGCGACCAGGCCGGCATGGCCGCTGACCGCGTCCGTCCCGGCGATGAGCACGCGCGCCCCCGTGGCTGCGGCGAGCCGCCGCGCCGCGGCCGACGGCACGTCCAGCGCCAGCGGCACCTCCACCGCCCCCAGCCGCGCCAACGCGAACATCACCTCGACCAGCCGGGGGCCAGGCCGCAGACACGTCAGGACGCGATCACCAGGCGCCACCACACCGGCCAGCCCCCGCGCCACGGCCATCGCCCGGTCCCGGCACTCCCCGACACCGAGCGACGCGCCGTCCTCGAACCGCACCAGCGCCGCCTCCGGCGCCACGGCCGCGCGCCGCTCCAGCACGTCGAGCATCGTCTCCGGCGAGGCCGTGACGTCGTGCACGGTCGCGGGGGATGCCGTGACGTCGTGCATGCTCTCGGGGGATGCCGTGACACCGTCCATGTTCTCCCTCATCGCCGCTCCGGTCAGGCCGGGGTCGTCTCCGCGGCGGTTTTCCCGAGGTCCTTCATGACGACGCCGGCCTTCATCACGATCTCAATGCGTGAGGGATCCGCCAATGCCCGTATCTCACTCAGCGGATCGACGCCGGTGACCACGAGATCGGCGATCTTGCCCGCTTCCAGGGTGCCCACCTGGTCGGAGATGCCGAGCAGCTCGGACGCGGTCCGCGTCCCGGCGACGACGGCGTTCATCGGGGACATGCCGAGCTCGACGAGATGGCCGAGCTCGCGCAGGTTCTGCCCGTGCGGGCAGACGCCGGCATCGGTGCCCAGCGCGATCTTGGCTCCGCGCTCGATCGCGTGGCCGATGTTCGTCTTCGTGATCTCGGACCACCGCACCTTCTTCTCGTAGTGGTACGGCTCCATGATCTCCTTGTCGATCGCGAACACGGTCGACAGGGTCGGGACGAGGAAGGCGCCGCGCTCCTCCAGCAGGTCGAGGCCCTCGTCATCGATGCCGTACCCGTGCTCGACACTGGTCACCCCGCCCCTGAGGGCGGTCAGGATCCCCTTGCGGCCCTGCGCGTGCGCGGCGACCGGCTTGCCGCCGTGCCGGTCGAGCTCGTCCACGATCGCCCGCACCTCCTCCAGGCGCAGGCCCTCGTCGTCGGGATGGTCGTGCCTGCTTCCCATGCCGCCGGTGGTGCAGATCTTGACGAGGTCGGCCCCTTCGCGGAGCACCAGGCGCGTCGCCTTGCGGACCTCGTCGACGGTGTCGGCTATCTCGATCAGCTCGGGCACGGTGAGCGCGACCCTGCCGCCGTGCAGATGCATGTCCCCGTGGCCCGCCGTGTGACTGATCGGGCTGACCGCCAGCCTCAGGCGCGGGCCGGGCATCAGCCCGCGGTCGATCGCCTCGCGGAAGCCCTGGGACAGCCCACCGAGATCGCGCGCGCTGGTGACACCGGCCTCGAGCGTCGCCCGGATCCGCGCGGCCGACTCCAGGACGATCAGCGCCGGATCGTTCCGGAGGGCGTGGAACGGGCCGTTCCTGAGAGTGAAGCCCAGATGGACATGGCAGTCGATGAATCCGGGCAGCAGCGTCTTGCCCCGTAGGTCACGGACGTCCGCGTCACGCCGGTCCGGGGCCTCGGCCGAGGGTCCGGCGAACGCGATGACGCCGTCCGTGGTCACGTCGAGAACGCCGTCCTCGACGGGCGGCGCCCCCGTACCGTCGATGATCCTGACGTTGCTGAGCCGGAGGTTTCGATGAAGCGTCAAGCGGCGTCCTTCCGATGCCGAGGTTGGATGTCGAAGCCGGGTGCGCCCGGGACCGAGTCGAGCAGGGTCCGTGTGTAGTCGTGCTGCGGGCGCTGGTAGAGATCCGCGGCCGGACCCTGTTCGACGATGTCGCCGCGGTAGAGCACCACGACCTCGTCACTCACCTGCCGGACGACCGCGAGGTTGTGCGAGATGAAGACCATGGTCAGGTTGAGCTCGCGACGCAGCTTCGCGAGGAGGTTGAGGATCTCCGCCTGGACCGAGACGTCGAGCGCCGACGTGATCTCGTCGGCGATCACCACCTCGGGCCGGATCATCAGGCCGCGGGCGATGGCGACCCGCTGCCGCTGCCCGCCGGAGCATTCGTGGGGATGGCGGCCGATGGTGTCGGCCGGCATCCTGACGGTTTCGAGCCAGTGGACGATCTCGTCCGCGTGCTTCTTCACGTTGGCCCGGCGTGGGTCCAGGGCCTCGGCCAGCGCCTCGCCGATCGTGCGGCGGGGATCGAGCGAGGAGTAGGGGTCCTGGGGGATCATCTGGACCTTCCGCCGCATCGCCCGGCGGTCCGCGCCCCGCGCTGAGGACACGTGCACGCCGCCGATCCTGACGCTGCCCGCCGTCGGCCGGACGAGTCCGACCAGCGCCTTGGCCAGCGTCGACTTGCCGGATCCCGACTCGCCGACGACACCGACCGTACGGCCCGTGGCGACCTCCATCGTGATGCCGTGCAGGACGCGTGTGGCGTTCCTTCCCCAGCCGTAGCCCACCTCGAGGCCGCTGACCTCGACGGCGATCTCCTCATCCATGCGAGTGCTCCTTCGTGCGCTCGGGGGGCGGCGTGACGCCGATGTCCGGAGTGGCGCGCAGCAGTGCCCTCGTGTACGGATGGCGGGCGGTCTCCACGGTGAGGTCCCCGGCGGCGATCTCTTCGACGATCTCGCCGTCGTACATCACGATGACGCGATCACACAGCGCACGCACCACTCCGATGTCGTGCGTGATGAACATGATCGCGGCGCCGGACTCGCTGTTGACGCGCTTGAACTCGCGCAGGATCTCCGCCTGGACGGTCACGTCCAGGGCCGTCGTCGGCTCGTCCGCGATGATCAGGCGCGGTTCGACGGCCAGCGCGGTGGCGATCATCGCCCGCTGGCGCATGCCGCCCGAGAGTTCGTGCGGATGCTGCTTCATGCGGTGCTCGGGCCGGGTCATGTGGACCGTCCGCAGCGCGTCGAGCACGCGGTTCCTGGCCGCCCGCGCGCTGAGGCCCTTGTGGGTGCGCAGCACCTCGGTGAGCTGGGTGCCCATGCGGAGCGCGGGGTTGAACGTCGAGCCCGGGTCCTGGTAGACGAGGCTGACCGCCTCCACCATGAGCGCCGGCGGCACGGGCCGGCGCAGGTCGAGGTCGCCGATGGACATGCGGGCGGCCGTCGAGGTCAGGCCGTCCGGCAGGAGCCGCGCGAGCGACATCGCGGTGAGGGTCTTGCCCGAGCCGCTCTCGCCGACGATGCCGACGATCTCGCCTTGCCCGATGCCGAAGGAGATGCCCTTGACCAGCGCTTTTCCGCCCGAGTGGATCCACAGGTCGCGGACGTCGGCGAGCCGCCCGCTCTGCGGCTGCGCCCCGTCCGACGCGGTGGGACGCGCTTCGGCCGGGCCCGCAGCCGCGCGCCCCCGGGGGTTCGCCGCCGCCGCGAGCCCGTCGCCGACCAGGACCGCCGCCAGCCCGGTCAGGATGATGAGGACGGCCGGGCCCGCCATCTGGAAGGGCCGGCCCGCCAGGAGCGACGGCAGGGCCTCGTTCAGCAGCTTGCCCCAGTCATAGGAGGGCGACTGGACGCCGAGCCCCACGAACGAGAGCGCGGAGATGGCCGTGAGCGTGGCCGCGAACGTCGACGCCGACAGCACGAGCAGCGGTTCCGCCATGTTCGGCAGCATGTGCCTGACCGCGATCCGGCCGTGGCTCACGCCGAGCAGGCGGGCGGTCGAGACGTACTCCTGTTGTGACGTCCCGGCGGCGAGGTTCGCGGTGAGGCGCGCGAAATAGGGGATGCCGGACACCCCGATGGCGATCACCGCGGCGGAGCCGCCCGCGCCGAGCACGGCGGCCACGACGAGCGCGAGCAGGAGCCCGGGGAAGGCCACCATCGCGTCGATCACGCGCAGGCAGATCTCCCTGGCCCAAGGCCGTACGAGCCAGACGCCGGTGCCGAGGACCACCCCGGAGAGCACCGCCATGGCCGTCGCCGCCACCGTCATCAGCAGGGTGAGGCGGGTGGCGACCAGGCTGCGCAGCAGGACGTCGTGGCCGGCCGCGTCGGTTCCGAGCCAGTGGCCGGCCGAGGGCGGGGCGAAGCGCGGGCCCAGCGCGTTCGCCTGGCCGACGAACAGGATCGGGGCCAGCACCGCGATCAGCACCATGACGCCCAGCAGGACCAGGCCGAGCACGAGTCCGGGGTTCCAGCGGTGGAACCGGCTACGCGGAGACATGCGATCCTCCGAGGGTCCGTGGGTCGATCAGTCCGAGCAGGACGTCGACGAGGAGGTTGACGAGCGCCGCGATCATGCCGATGACCAGCACCATGCCCTGGATGACCGGATAGTCGCGGTCGAGGATGGCCTTGATGATGCCGCTGCCGAGGCCCGGCAGCGCGAACACCGATTCGATGATGATCGCGCCGCCGATCATGCCGGTCAGGATCAGCCCGCTCAGGGTGAGCGTGGAGGTGAGCAGGTTCGGCAGCGCCCATCGGACGTGGCGCCGGAGGGCGGGCAGCCGCCAGCCCCGGGCCGTCCTCATGTAGTCGGCGTCGAGCACGACCGCCATCTCGCGGCGGACGACCCTGGAGATGGTGCAGACCGGGCCGATCGCGATCGCCGCGACCGGAAGGACGAACGACGCCGCCCCGAAGCGGGGCGTGTAGGCCGGCGGGAGGAGCGGCACCAGCCCGATGCCGAGGGCGAACATCACCACCAGGAACGACGCCATGATGTAGCCCGGGATCGAGTCGAGGAAACCGGTGACCATGCCGAAGGCCACGTCCATCCACTTCCGGCGCCCGCCGCGCGTGAGCACGCCGACGGCCATGCCCAGCGGGACCGAGATCAGCAGCACGACCAGGATCCCGGCCACCGCGATGGTCGCGGTGAAGGGCAGGCGGTTCACGACGATCGTCTCCACCTGCTGCCGGTACATGAACGACGTGCCGAGGTCACCGGACAGGACTCCGCCCACGTGGTCGAGGAATCGCTGCCAGATCGGCTGGTCGAGTCCCAACTCGCTCCTGACGCGCTGGACGTCGGCCAGATCGGCGTTGGCCCCGGCGACGCCGACCGCCGGGTCGCCGGGGATGAGCTGGACGATCAGGAACGACACGACGAGCAGCGCGAGGAAGATCGCGACGAGGCCGGCGAGCCGCCGCCCGGCGAACCGGAGCCAGGCGGAGGAGAGCCGCGGCGGGCTCGGACGTCCGGCTGCCCGGGATCCGGTGAGGGGCTCCGGCGACCGGGTGTCCGGAGCACGTGGGGAATCGAGAGAGGCCATGACTGACGCGCCTTCCGGCTACTTGAGGATGCGGAGGGTGGCGGGGTCGAGGTAGTCGTCGAAGGTCCGGATGCCGAATCCGTCGGCGGCGACCGTCGTGGAGGGCAGCGTCGACAGCGGGACGGCGTCGACGCGCTCGAGGAACGACTTCTGCGCGGACTGGAGGGCGGCGCACTGCGCGTCACGGTCGATCTCGCTCATGGCCTGGATGACGAAGCCGTACCCCTCCTTGTTGACCTCTCCCGTCTTGTTGCGGCCACCGTCCTCCGTCGCCGGGCCCATCACGCGGAGCAGGGAGGAGGTGAGGGTGCCCATCTGGTTGTTGTCGCCCTGGACGTTGATGTCCCAGTCCGTGCCGCCGGCCGTGGTGAGGGTGGCCCAGTTGGCGTTGTCGAGCGAGTCGACGGTCACGGTGGCACCGGCGTTGCGCAGCGCCTCGGCGATGTAGTCGTTGCCGCCCCGCAGCAGGGTGGTGCCGACGATGCGGAAGCGGACCCCGGCGAGTTTCTTGGCGGCGGCCGGATCCGGGGCCTTCAGCAGCGACCGGTCGGTGTTGACGCAGGCGAGCTTGGCCGATCCGACCGACAGCATCGTGCTGCCCTGCTTGCCGCTGATGATGTCGCTGAAGGCCTGCGGGTCGACGGCTTGGGCCACCGCTGCGCGCAGGTCCGGCCGATCCGCGAACACCGTTCCCGGGCGTTCGTTGAACAGCAGGTACGTCGTGGTGTTCGAGGCGCTCGACGTGCTGAACCCGGCGTTGCCGTCGAACCGGGCCACGTTCTCGTCGGCGACCACACCGACGTCGAGGCTGCCGGCGAGCAGTTGGGTGGCGATCGTCGCATAGTCGGTGATCGGCGTGAGGTTGAGTTTCTTGGCGGCCACGCCCTCCAGGGGCTTGGCGAACGTGGGCCAGGCCGCATAGCCCTCACGCAACGTCAGCTCGTAGGACACGGCGGGCTGCGACGAGGTCAGGGTGTAGGGGCCGGAGAACGCCCCGGCGACCTTCCCCGCCGCGAGGCCCTTGACGTCGCTCAGGCCCGCCGGGCACACGATCCCGGTCTGCGGCAGCGTCAGCCCGGTGAGGAAGTCCGACCACGGGGCCGACAGCGCGGCCTTCACCGTGCCGGCCCGGTCGTCGGCGGTGAACGTCGCCGTGGCCGATCCGAGGGCCAGGGTGCGGGCCGAGGAGCCCGTCTCCTTCGAGGCGAACCGCGTCAGCGAGGCCGCGACGACCGACGGCGTGATCGGGGTGCCGTCCGAACAGGAGAGCCCGCCGCGGATGGTGAAGGTGTAGTGCGCCGCGTCCTCCGCGCGCCACGAGGACGCGATCCCACCGGCGAGGGTGTTGCCCGAGTCCTTGCGCACCACGGTGTCGAACAGCAACCGTGCCACGGTGAAGTCGTCGCCGCCCTTGGCCAGCGCCGGATCGAAGGTCGCCGGATCGGTGTTCAGGGACATGTTGACGGTGTCGGTGGTCTCCGCACCCGCACCCGCCCCCGCACCGCAGCCGACCGCTCCCAGTCCCGCTGCGGCCACCACCGTCATCGCCAGAATCGATTTGCGAAACACCAATCCTCCAGGTGCAGCCGCGAAAAGGAATGGCGCCGAGCCTAGGTCGTACGTGCCGGTCAGCGGCCTTCTGGGAGCCACCGCGCAAGGAATTGGGCGATGGGGCGGCTCGGACGCACGATCCTTCCGGAAAACCCGCCACGAAGGGTTTCCGCTGCGTTACGGGCGCCTTCACGTAACTGTCGCACTGCCCGGTCAGCGAGCCGATCTTGTGGCGGTGCCCACCCTAGATGCGCACGATTGTGGGCAAACCTCACCATTCCGTGCATGATGGGCGGCATGGTCGACGGGCTTGACTTTCAGATCATCAACGCACTCCAGATCCATCCTCGTGTCTCATGGGCCCAGCTCGGGAGGATTCTCCGGGTTGATCCTTCGACGATCTCACGTCGCTGGTCGGCGCTCACCCGGGAGCGGCAGGTGTGGACGAGCTGCTTCGAGGCCGACGGGCCGCGCTCCACCGAGCGGGAGATCTCGGCCCTGGTCGAGATCCGGTGCGCCCCCGGCCGCCGCGCCGACGTGATCGCCGAACTCGGCCGGCAGGGGCCCATCTTCAGCGTGCACTGCACCTCGGGTCCCCGTGACCTCTACATCATGATCTCGACGCGCAGCCTGCTGTCCATGGACCGCTACATCGACGAGCACATCGCCGTGATCCCCGGCATCGTCGGCACCCGGACCCACTACCTGCGACGCATCTTCCTCGAAGGGTCGGGCTGGCGGCTCAACGTGCTCTCCGACGAGCAGGCCGAGGCCGTACGCCTCCTGCGGCCGTCCGAACCGCCCGAACAACGCCGGCCCGCCTACCCCGACGTCATCGCCGCGCTCAGCACGGACGTGCGCCGCACCGCCGCCGACATGCAGCGAGAGCTGGGCCGCTCGATCTCCGTGATCTCCCGGGACATCGACGCGCTGCTCGCGGCGGACTGGGTCAGATGGCGCGTCGACTTCGCGCACACCCTCATGGGCTGGTCGGCGGCGGCGGTGTTGTGGCTCGACGTCCGGCACTCCGACCTCGAACGCTTCGTCGCCTCGCTGCGGTCGCTCAACCACGTGCGGATGTGCGCGTCGGTCACCGGCGAGGCCAACCTGGCGGTCTTCCTCTGGTTGCACAATCTTCAGGAGCTGGACGAGATCGAGGGCAGGCTGGCGGCGGTGTTCCCGACGGTGCTGGTCAAGGACAGGTGGATCGTGCCGAGGATCGCCAAGCGCACGGGCTACATCCTCGATCTCGACAGCCGGCGCCTGCGTTACGTGCCGGTCGGCAGCCAGCCGGTGTTCGAGGACTAGCGACCCGCGACTTCGTGCAGACCTCGCGCGCAAACGTGGTGTTTCATGCGGGATCGCACGTGATCGGCCTCGATTCGCGGCACCTTGCCTAGCCTGAGCGAAGCGGCCGCCCGGCCGCCGATCATCGTGACGGAAAGAGGGCTTGTGGACTTCGCGCAGCTCAAGGCATTTCGGCGAGAACTGCACCGGAATCCGGAACCCGCTTTCGTGGAGATCGGGACCGCCGCCCGGATCGCCCACGCCATCGAGGGCCTGCCGGTGACCGTCCTGACCGGGAAGGACGCCCACCTCCTCTCCCCCGTCGTGAACTACCCGTCGCCGCACACGCTCGACGCATGGGAGGCTCGCGCGATCGACTCCGGCGTTCCGGCCGAACGCGCCCGATACTTCCGGGAGAACGGCACCGCGCTGGTCGTCGACCTGGCCGGCCTCCGGCCGGGCCCGCGCTGGGGTCTGCGCGCCGACATCGACGCGCTGCCGATGCGGGAGTCGGCCGATCCGGCCCACTTCCCGGCCGCGAACGGCTTCGCCGCGGTGAACGGCGCGATGCACGCGTGCGGCCACGACGCGAACTCCACCATCGGGGTGGGCCTGCTGCACCGTCTCGCGGACCGCGACTTCGCGGGCTCGCTGCGGGTCCTGTTCCAGCCCGCCGAAGAGGGGGTACGGGGAGCGCAGACGATGATCGACGCCGGGGTCGCGGACGACATCGACACCATGCTCGCCGTGCACATGGCGGGCGACATGGCCGTCGGCTCGGTCGTGGGCAGCTTCACCGGCGGCCTGGCCACCCGCAAGCTCAAAGTCGACTTCACCGGCGAGGCCTCCCACGCCGCCGGTTCGCCGGAGACCGGCCGCAACGCGCTGCTCGCCGCCGCCATGTCCGCGCTGGCCATCATGGCCCTCCCGCGCTTCAGCACCGCCGACACCCGGCTCAACGTCGGCACGCTCGTCGCCGGTGACGGCGTGAACATCGTGCCGTCCACGGCGGTGATGACGTGCGAGGCGCGCGCCACCGCCGACGAGGTCGCCGACGAGCTGGTCGGCCGCATCTGGTCCGTCGTGGAAGGGGCCGCCCGCACCCAGGGCGTGGAGGTGGCGCTCGCCGTGATGGGCCGGTCCACGACCGTGACCCCCGACGACGAGCTGGTCGACCGCATCGTCGAGGTGGCCGGGACGCGTGCCGGCATCGTGGAGGTTATCCGGACCAGGGAGTTCTCCGGAAGCGACGATGCCAACCTGCTCATCCGGCATGTGCAGCAACGCGGAGGCCAGGGCGCGTACCTGATGGTCGGCACCGGCAGCCCGGGGCCGCACCACAGTGCGAGCTTCGACGTGACGGAGGAGTCGATCCCGATCGGCATCGACATCCTCGAATCGCTCATCCGCGCCGGTGGCGCCGGCTGAGCCTGCCCCCTCCCTCCCGGGCGGCGGTCGGCGGCTCCACCCTCAGCGTGCGCGACACGCCGCTCCTGACGGGCGGGGGTGACCGCTACCGGACAAGTTCCCGCGCTTCTCCTACGCTTGCGGTTGACGTAGCTTCGCGAGCACCGGATACCCGAGGAGGGACATGTTCCCGCGCTCGATCAGGCGTGCCGCGATGGCCGCCGTCCTATCCCTGACATTCGCCGTACCCCTGCCCGCCACCGCCGCGGACCGCGGCCCCGGCGCACCCGGCGTCGGAGACGCCTACTTCCCCGACTACGGGAACGGGGGCTACGACGTCAGGCACTACCGCCTCAAGCTGGGCTACCAGCCGGGCGCCGACCGGCTGGAGGGTCAGGCGACCTTGCTGGCCACCGCCTCGCAGACGCTGACGCGCTTCAACCTCGACTTCCTGCTGGACGTGCGGACGGTCAAGGTCAACGGCGCGACGGCCGCCTTCGCCAGGACGGGCGCGCACGAACTGGTGATCACTCCGGCCCGCGCCCTGCCCAGGTTCCTGCCGTTCACCGTCGAGGTGACCTACGCGGGCACCCCCGGCTCCATCGAGGTGCCCGGCGTCGTCCGGCCGTGGATCAAGCGCGCCGACGGCGCGCTCGCGCTGGGCGAGCCGGAGATCGCCTGGTGGTGGTATCCGAGCAACGACCACCCGGCGGACAAGGCCACGTTCGACATCACGGTCACCGTGCCCGAGGGCAAGCAGGCGATCAGCAACGGCGTTCTCGCCTCCCAGCGCACCTCGCGCGGCAGGACCACGTTCCGCTGGCTGATGGACAAGCCCATGGCCACCTACCTGGCCACGCTCTACATCGGCGACATCGAGGTGCGCAGGGCCCGCTCGTCCACCGGTCTGCCGGTGACCACCGCGTACGACAGGACGCTCGGCCCGCGGCTGGAGTTCGCGAAGGCCAGCGTCGAACGCACGGCCGAGATCATCGAGTGGGAGTCGAGCGTCTTCGGCCGCTACCCGTTCTCCTCGATGGGCGGCTCGGTCGTCAACGAGAACGTGGGCTTCGCGCTGGAGACCCAGACGCAGCCCGTCTACGACTCGATCTTCTTCGAGTCCGGACCTGACATCGGCGTCGTGGTCCACGAGAACGCCCACCAGTGGTTCGGTGACAGCGTCGCGCTCGAACAGTGGCGCGACATCTGGCTGAACGAGGGTTTCGCCACCTATGCCGAGTGGCTGTGGTCCGAGAAGGAGGGCACCGGCACCGCCGCCGAACTGGCCAACTTCATCTACGACGGCATCCCGGCCGACCACCCCCGGTTCTGGATCACGGTTCCGGGCGATCCGGCCCCGGCCTCGCTCTTCTACGCCTCGGTCTACTGGCGTGGCGGCATGACCCTGCAGGCGCTGCGCGGCGAGGTCGGCGACAAGGACTTCTTCGCCATCCTCAAGGCCTGGGCCAGGATCAAGCAGCACGGCAACGGGAACACCGCCGAGTTCATCTCACTGTCGGAGCGGATCTCCGGCCGGCAGCTCGACTCGCTCTTCCAGACCTGGCTGTACGAACCCGGCAAACCGGCCGACCCGCCCGCGGCGGTCACGGCCCAGACCCAGGCCCGGACAGGACCTCCGGCCTCCTACGAAAGCCACAAGAGGCTCCACGACCTGCTGCACGGCCCCGCCTGACAGACCCCGCCCAGCGCGCGACGCCGAGCGCCGGGCTCGGACGCGACGGAGCTCCCGCGCCGAACGGTGGCCTGGATCGGCACCGCTCGGGCGGGAGCTCCGTCGCTCTTCCGGCTGACCTCGGTCACGCCGTGTCAGGCGTGACCGCACGGCATGGCTACCCCGGAGGCTCCAGCGGCCTGAGGACCTGCCACAGGCGCCAGAGGATCGTCGGCGTCTTCGAGGACGGCGTGTCCGACGTGTACGGCTTGGACGCCGGGCCGTGCCCGGTTCCCTGGTCCGCCATCGTCTCGGACAGCTTCCGGGCGCTCCCTTGGTGGGACCCGGTGGGTTGCACCCTCCCCAACTGCTCGTCGATCGAGCGTCTCTGCGCGTCGGTCAGCCCGCGCTGCTGACTCTGTCCGGCGTTCGGCGGGTTCCGCTGTGCCTTGGGCGGCGACTGCCGTTGGACCGCCCTGCGACTGCTCGGACGGACCGCGGGCCGATGCCTGACCGTGGTCTTGGGCCTGCTCGCACGCCTGGTCACCGCTCTGCGTGCGGCCGCGGCCCGTCGCCTGGCCGCCGCGGCCCGGCGTGCCGCCGCTGCCGCCCTGCGCCGTGCGGCCGCGGCGGCCGCACGCTGCCTGGCCAGTGCGGCCTTCTTCCTTGCCGCCTGCGCCGCCCTCTTCTTGGCCGCCTCCGCGGCTCTCTTCCTCGCGGCCTCAGCCGCCTTCTTCTTGGCCGCCTCCGCGGCCCTGCGCCTGGCCGCCTCCAGGGCGCGCTTCCTGGCCGCCGCGGCGGCCCTGCGCCTGGCCGCGGCGAGCGCCGCCCGCCTGGCCGCCGCCTGCGCGGCCCGCCTGGCGGCGATCTGGGCCAGCTTCCTGGCCAGGGCGCGTGCCGCGATCCTCGCCGCGATGCCGACCACGAACCAGACCAGCTGTCCGTCGGGGTCGCTCATGGTGACGGGGCTGTTGCTGGCGTAGGCGTAGGCGTTGAGCTGCTGCGGATCGCTCTCGTCGATGATCGGGTCGACCGAGAGGAACCGGCCGTTCTTGGCGTCGTACTCACGGGCGCCCAGGTGGACGAGCCCGGTGGTCGTGTCCTTGGTGCCGCCGACGAATCCGCGTTGTCCCGGCCACCACGGTGGTGGCGTCCCTCGGTCCTCGCCAAAGGGGGTCTGCCTGCGGGTGGCCACGTCTCCGGTGCCGGCGTTCACCATGGCCTGTGCGGTGCCCTGGTGGTCGTTGGCCATGAAGAAGACCTGGTTGTCGGACGTGCGCACCGCGATGGCCTCGCCACCGATGGTGTAGTAGCGGGTCTGCTCGACGACGTTCTTGGCGTAGTCGAGGCGCAGCTCCATGTCGTCGATGTAGAGGGTGGCGTCGGTGGGGGTCTTGCGGATCAGGCGGTCGCCGTCGGCGTCGTACAGGAACGACGTCGTCTTGCCCGCCTCGGTCACCGACTCCAGGTTGCCCTCGGCGTCCCAGACCAGGCTCTGGTCGGAGGTGCCGACCTTACGCCGGGTGGTGTTGCCGGCCGCGTCATAGGCGAACACGTCCGCCCCGACGGCCTGCAGCGCGTGCGGCTGCTTGCCGCCCGCCGCCGGGTAGGTGTAGTCGCGGACGGTCTCGGCCGCGCCGCCCCAGGCGTGCTTGGTCTCCTTGGTCCGGTTGCCGGTGACGTCGTAGGCGTAGCTGACCGCGTACGGGGCCACGCCGCCGATCTTGCCCGATTGCGGGCTGCCGGAGGCGCAGTCGTCGGTGGCCGTCCACGCCGAGGTGAGCCGGCGCAGATAGTCGTGCTTGAAGCACTGCGTGTCCTGGACCGCCTTGTCGGCGATCTTGGTGACGTTGCCGGCCGCGTCGTAGGTGTAACCGAGGTCGAGGTCGGCCGCGGAGGCTCCGGCCCGGTCCAGCCGCATGCTGCTCAGCCTGCGGGTGCCCTCGTCGTGGGTGTAGGTGAGCCAGGTCTTCCGGGTGCCCTCGCCCAGCTCGTACTGGAGGGTCTCGCCCATCTTGGAGTAGCGGGCCGCGTTCACGTACGCCGACAGGCCGGTGACCTTGGTCGGCTGGCTGAGCCCGTCGTAGCCGTAGACGACCGACTCCTCCGCCAGCCCGCCGGCCGCCGGGAAGCTGACCGACTGGACCTGGTCGTCCAGCGTGTAGCGGGTGTTGAGCTGGTAGGAGCCCGCCAGCTTGCCCTCCCGCTCCGGGATGGTGATGGTCTGCCGCAGCGTGCGGTAGTCGGCGTCGATCGCGTTGATCTCGGCCGTGTACGCCTGCCCGCCCACGTACCGGATGGCGGTGTTCAGCTCTCCCTTGGCCAGCGCGTCGTACTTCCACTCGGCCAGCAGCGTGCCGGTCGCGGAGCCTTCGCGCATGTGCGTCTTGCGGCCCAGGGCGTCGTAGCCGTACCAGAGGGTCTTGCCGCGGGCGTCGGTGGTGGTGACCACCTCGTCGGCGTCGTTGTACGTGGTGGTCGTGACGCCCTTGTCCGGGTCCTCGGTCTTGATCTCCCGGCCGCGCAGGTCGTAGTGGTGGCGCCACACGTTGCCGGCCGGGTCGGTCACCGTGGACAGGCGTCCGGCTATGTCGTAGGTGTACTTGGTGGAGTCGTACTCGCCGGTCGGGGTCGAGCCCTTGTACTGGCGCAGCTCGATGAGCCGGTCCTGCGCGTCACCGATCCGGGTGGTCGCGGTGCCGCCCTGCGGCGGTGTGACGTGGAGCCGGTCGCCCTCCTCCTTGGCCGTCACCCGGTACTTCTCCACCCCCTTCACCTTGAGGACCTCGGCGTTGACCTCGCCCGCGCCGTCGAACAGCGACACGACCTGGTTGGGCACCGCGGAGTCGGCCACCGCCAGCAGGTCGGTGGCGGGCGCTCCCGTGGCGAAGTAGCCGGTGTTGGCCTTGTACTCCTCGCCCTGGGAGTTGTGGAAGGTGTCGGTGATCGTGCGCCCGTCACGCAGCGCGGGATCTTCCGTCTGGTCGTCCGTGGGCGCGGGTTCCTGGGTCTGGCGCTCGCGCATCAGGCCGTCGTACAGCTCGTGGCTGGCGGTGTAGGCGCCGTCCGCACCCAGCGTCTTGGTGGTGACCACGCTGGGGCCGTCGGTGCGCATCGTGTAGGAGTACTCGGTGCTGGGCGACTGGTTGGCCGCCTTGCTGCGGTCGGGCTGCCAGACCTTGGTCAGGCGGCCGAGCGCGTCGTACTCCAGGTCGGTGCGGCGGCCGTTGGCGTCGACCTCGGCGACGGGCTCGCCCCACGCCGGTTCGAGCAGGGTGCGCTCGGTGTGGCCGAGCTGGTTCGTCTCCGTGGTCTCCGTCGCCGGGGCGCCGGCGGCCGGGCTGTAGGTGGTGACGGACTTGGTGCCGACCGGGTCGGTCTCGCTGGTCTCCCGGCCGTACGCGTCGTAGGTGCGGGTGGTGCCGGTGATCGTCGCGCCGTCGGCCGAGACGAGCTCCTGGACCGCGGTCACGTCGCCCTTGGTCGGCGGCGTGCCGTTGGCCTGGCCGTCGTACTGGATCTTCTCGTCCGAGATCACCTCTCCGGCGGCCAGCGTGGAGACCGCGGTGCCGCAGCCGGCGGCCACCTTCTGGACTCTGCTGGGGTAGTCGAGCATCCAGGAGGTGTCGTTGCGGGCGTAGGTGTAGCGGACGCACTCGTCGTCGTCGGTGCCGGCCAGGTCGCCCTTCTCGTCGACCTGGAGGAGCAGGCCCTTGGCGTCGTACGAGCGGTCCTCGCCGGTACGCCGCCACTTGTCCCCGGCCAGCGCGGTGCGGGTGACCATGGACTTCGGCTGGACCACGTGCGCGGCCTTGGTGACGCCGCCCTGCGTGGACTCGGCCGTCTTGACCGACCACGGCTCCTGCGCGGTCGCGGTCAGGAGCGCGCCGCCGTCACCGTCGAAGAGGATCTCCTCCCGCTCGAACCCGGCAAGCTGGTCGAGGTCGTCCAGCTTGACGCCCTCGGTGTCCACGACCTGCGCGCTGCGCTTGGAGCCGTCGGCCAGCTTGTCGCCGTGCATGCCGCGGAAGAACCGGTACTCCGTCAGCGTGCGCTTGCCGTCCTGGCCGTCGCCCTCGCGGACGCGTACCCGGCCGAAGCCGCGGTAGTCCGACCATGTGCGGTGCTCGGGCTTGACCAGGATGTTGTCGGCGTAGTGCCAGGCGGCGCCGTCGAGGTACTCGTAGTCGGTGACCACGTTCGGCGAGCCCGCCACGCGGTCGACCTCGATGGTCTGCGTGACCAGGTACTTGTGGAACCAGTCGGTGACCTCCGCCTCGTTCGGCGGGGCCCAGCGCTGCGGGAAGCAGCGCCTGGCGTTCTTGTCGGCCGTGGGGACGTCGCCCGGCTTGCAGTCGGCCGCCGAGTAGTTGATCCGCAGCTCGCCGCCGGACTCGTTGCCGACGGCCTGGACGCGCCACTTGACCAGCGGGGCGCGGCCTTCCTGGGCGTCCACCCGGTTGGGGAGCTGCACGCCGGTGAACTTCACCGGGGGCAGCGAGAGCGTGCCGCCCACGTGCCCGCTCTGCTGGATCGAGGCCAGCCACAGCGCCGGGCTCATGCCGTCGCCCGAGGCCGGGAACTGGTGCGCCAGCGTCCACGAGTCCACCGCGCAGTACTGCGCGCCGGAGCACTTGGCGGTGTTGGTGTTGAGGATCTGGGTGGTGACCTTGGCCAGGCGCTTCCGGGTGAAGAACGTCGGCGTCAGGCGGTCGGTGCACTTCACGCCGGAGTCGCAGATCTGGTCGAACGGCACGTCCGGCCAGGAGCCCGCGGTCTCCTTCTTGAGCTGGTCGGCGGCGCAGGTCACCGTGCCGCTGGGCAGGCAGCGCTCGGCCACCTCGAACAGCACACGGGCGGCCGGCGCCTTGGTGAACAGCTCGTTCTGCAGGTAGCCGTAGTCGATCCGGGCCAGGTACGCGCCCCGGACGTAGGAGGTGCCGAGCTCCGGCTTCATGTTGCGGCCGTAGTAGTTGGTCTCGCGCTCGTACCAGTACGTGGTGGCGTTGCCGTGGGTGTCCACCTCGTAGTCGAGGTTCCACCGGTATCCCTGCTGGCACCAGGCGTTGGCCGGGGTGCTGTTGTAGCAGGGCTCACCGCTGTTGTTGCCGAACACCGGCACCGTCTGGACCGACTTGGTCTCCGCCTTGCCGCTCGCCCAGCCGGGCAGCCGGTTCAGGCCGAAGGTGTACTGGGTACCGTCCGGCGTGGTGACCCGCCAGTACTCGCCGTTGTTGTCGCCGTTCGTGGCGCCGGTCAGCGCCTCGATCCTGGTGCCGTCGTCCCGCCTGGGCCGCCACTGCTTCGTGGTGGCGTCCTTGACGAGCTCGACCGACGAGTCGCCCAGGGACATGGTGGCGTTGTCCTGGTCCCAGCACAGATCGCCGGTCTTCTTGCCGTCGATCATGCACGACTTGTAGCGGCGCTCGATGTAGCCGCCCGGGTTCAGCTCGAAGCCCTCCCCCGCCCAGGACGCCTGGTTGTTGGTGGAGGCGGTGCGCCCGTCCACGCTCTGCGAGGAGTAGCCCAGCGACACGCCCGGCTCCTCACCGCCCAGCGCCGGAGGGGTGCGCAGCTCGTAGCCCCAGGTGAAGTCACCCGACTGAGGGCCCACGCTCCAGTCGGACGTGGCCGCCAGAGAGGTGGCGGCGTGGTCGCCCGACGGGCCGGACGCGGCCGCGGTGAGCGCGTACAGGCCGTTCGTCTCGACCTCGGCGGTCACCGTGCCGTTCTTCGCGTTGTTGTCGCTCTTCACCGGCTGCGGCTGGGCGCAGCCGGCCGCGCCGGTGAGCGCGCACTCCTCCAGCTTCACCAGGCGCAGCCGGGAGCCGTAGTCACCGCCGTACGCGTACCGGAAGCCGGAGTAGTCCACCTCCAGACGGGTCTTGACCGGCTTGGCCGCGGCCGCTGCCGCGACCCCCTGCCCCGGCGTGACCCGCATCGCCAGGCCGAGCAGGTCGGTGTCGAGCAGTTCGACGTTGACCGGGGTCGTCGCCTGCGCCGCCTTGGCCGTGCTCGGCGCCAGCTTCACCGGGAAGCCGGCCGCCAGGGTGGAGACGGAGCCGCCCAGCTCCGCCTTCTGCGGCTTGGGCCAGCTCACGGCCGGCGCCGCCTTCCACGCCTGCTGGGCGGCGGGATCCGCCAGCGGCGGCTTGACGGGGACCTTCCCGCCCGTCACCGGCGCTTCCTTCTGCACGGCCGGCGCCGGGCGCGGGGCCGCGTAGGCGGGCATGGCGTACGCCATCTCCACCAGCAGGACGATCGAGAGAACAGGGGCCAGCCTGCGTGGCCAGCGCGATTCGGGCTTGGACTCGTCCGTCGCGAAACGATTCCACGACGGGTCCGGGCGATCCGGCTGCTGAGGGGTCTGTTGAAGGCCGTTCCATCGGGAGTCGGGCAGATCTAACTCATCCGGCAGATCCATTAAGCTTCTCCAGGGGGGTTCACGGGCGGCCGGCTGAGCGAGCCGTGCGGTGCTCAGCGTGCCATCGAAGGAGCGAAAACCTGGCGGGTCGCGTTGGGTGAGGAGACGATCTCGACGGTGCGACCAGCCCTTCCTTGCCGCCGTAACGCGATCAGCGTCCGGTACGCGATCCGCCACTCGGCCGTCCTGAGCCGAGGTCACGCCCTGGACGACGGGCGCCCGGGGCACATCCTCGGTCTTCGATCGGTGATCGAATCGTCGCCTCCGGGACGCCGTTGGTCCAGACTTTTGCGCCTTCTGCTCAAATTTTCTTCAGACATACTGAATCTCTGAAACTTTCCGTCCGCCGGGTTGGACCAGGGCGCCCGGACACGTCACCGGTACGACGACGCCTGCACGCCGTACATGTCCGCGTAGAGGCCGCCGCGACGGATGAGGTCGTCGTGCGTGCCCACCTCCGCGACCCGGCCCCGGTCGAGAACGACGACCAGATCGGCCATCCGGACGGTGGAGAGCCGGTGGGAGACGAGCACGGTGACGACGCCGCCGCGTGCCGCGGCCCGCCGGGAGGCCGCCGCCCAGCGGCGAAACAGGTCGTGCTCGGCCTCGGCGTCGAGAGCGGACGCCGGTTCGTCGAGGAGCAGCAGCAACGGACGCGTACGCATCATCGCGCGGGCGAGAGAGAGCCGCTGCCACTGCCCGCCCGAGAGGTCGACCCCGCCTGGCCGGCGCGGACCGAGCCGGGTGTCGAGCCCCGACGGAAGCCCCGGCAGCATGCCGGAGGCCCCGGCGCCGTCCAGCGCGTGCCCGATCGCCACGTCACGGCGGCACGGATCCGCGAGCGCCGGAAGATCCCCGATTCCCACCGTTTCGCGAACCAGGAACTCGAACCGCGCATGGTCCTGGAAGCAGGCCGACAGATGGCGCCTGAACTCCTCGGGATCCATGGCGCCGACTGCGGCGTCGTCGAACAGGACTGCTCCGGAGCTGGGCCGGTACAGGCCGGCCAGGATCTTGACGAGGGTCGACTTCCCCGCGCCGTTGTCGCCGACGATCGCCACCGTCCGCCCGGCGGGGAGCAACAGGTCGACCTCCTGGAGCACCGGGCGATCGGCGCCGGGGTAGCGGTACGAAACGCCCTGGAGCCGGATGCCGTGCTCGAGTGCCGCCGGCGGTTCCGTGGTGGCGACGACACCGCCGCGGACCGTTCTTTCGAGGTCGGCCACGTAGACGAGCCGGCCGGCCGCGACGAGGCTCTGCATGGTGAGCTGGAGCGTCTCCGCGGAGCCGGTCACCAGTGCGAGCACCTGCCCGGCGAGCGTGGCGGTCAGGACCGCGTCGCCGACGGTGGCGTGTCCCTCGGCGGCGAGGCCGACGACGAGCGCGACGGCGCCGACGTACCCGATCACGAAGAAACCGCGGCTCGCCACGCCGATCCCGGCGGCCCGGAGCTGGAGCCGGTGGTGAATCCGGCGGATCCGGCGGTGTTCGGCATGAAAGCGTGAGCGCAGCTCGTCGGCGATCCGGAAGAGCCGGATCTCCTTCGCGGCACCGGCGGTCGCGGTGAGCTCCAGCAGGTGCTCGGCTCGGCGCGCGGGCTCGGCCGCGCGCTCCTCCCCCGCGCGGAACAGCCCGCCGGTCCAGGGGCTCGCCACCAGAGCGGGGATGCCGAACAGCGGCAGCGCCAGGAGCGCCGGGGTGACGCCGGCGAGGAGCACGCCCATCGTGACCATGCGGATCAGGGCTGCCAGCAGCTCGATGAGCCGGGGAACGGCCTGGTACAGCTGGTGCTGCTGCCGGCGCAGGGCCTCGAGCTGGGTCAGGTGCTCGGGCGTCTCGTGCAGGTCGATCGTCGGCAGGCTCCCCGAGATCTCGAGTATGCGCAGGTTGAGCCAGTAGCGCAGCCGGCCGCCGAGCTCGGCGAGCACGCGGCTTCCGCCGTAGGCCAGGACCGACGCGCCCGCGATCGAGCCCACGACGCCGCAGGCCGCAAGCACCGCCGCCCTGCCGTCCGACGCGGCGATCGCGTCGACGAGCAGCTTCAGCCAGGAGGCGAAGAGCGCCTGAACGACGACCTGGGCGGTGAGGACGACGAAGGCCAGGGCGGTACGCCTCCGATCCGCCGACCACGCGGCGCCGAGCACGAGGGCGACGGCTCGCCGGCCCTGTTCCACCCGGTCACGTGTCACGTCGCGACCCCCTCGCCGGGGAGGCCTGGTACGAGGCGGCCTGGAGGGAGAAGAGCCGGGCGTACTCCCTGCCGGCCGCGACGAGCTCATCGTGGCCGCCGTCCTCGACGATCTTGCCGCCGTCCAGCACCACGATGCGGTCCGCGCGGCGCACGGTCGAGAACCGGTGGCTGATGATGATCGTCGTCAGGTCACGGGTGAGGTCGAGGAAGCGGTCGTACAGGTCTGCCTCGGCGCGAACGTCCAGTTGCGCCGTCGGCTCGTCGAGGATGAGCAGCCCGGCGCCGTTCTCCACCGCGGCCATCGCGCGCGCGAGGGCGATCCGCTGCCACTGGCCGCCCGACAGGTCGACGCCGCCGGGGAACCGTCGCGACAACGTCGTGTCGAGCCCGTACGGCAGGCCCGCGATGACGCCGTGCGCTCCGGCTCGTTCGGCGGCGGTGCTCACCAGGGCGTCGAGGCGGTCGCGGGCCGCCGCTTCGCCGGTGTTCCGGCCGGCCTCCCTCAGCACGTCCACCGCCCCGAAGCCGATGTTGTCCCGGACGGAGAGCTCATAGTGGACGAAGTCCTGGAAGATCGCCGCGATCGTCCGCCGCCACGCGCCGACGTCGAGCTCCGCGACGGGGACTCCGTCCACAGTGATGGTGCCCGCGGCGGGGACCTCGAGTCCGCTCAGCAGCTTTGTCAGGGTGGTCTTGCCAGCGCCGTTGAGCCCGACGACGCCCAGCGAGGTGCGGGCCTCGATCGCCAGGTTCAGCCCCCGGAACACGGGCCGCGCGTCCGGGTAGGCGAAGTCCACGTCGGAGAATCGGATCTCCCGTGCGATCCGGACAGGAGGAGAGGACCGCGCGGGGTTGGCGGCGGCCGGCGGCGGTGGGCTTGCGGCGACCCGCGCGGCCTCCTTCTCGAGGTCGAGGACGACGGGCACGCGCGGGCTGCCGTACTCGATGAGCTCCGCGCCGCTCTGGTCGGCCAGCGCGGTCATCCCGGACATGCCGAGGAGCAGGACCGTGATCTGCGTCGCGGAGAGGGTTCCGGCCAGGCCGTCGACGACCATGGCGCCGACGATGACCCCGTGCGAGCAGAGGAGAACGAGGAGCACCATCGCCGTCCGCCACCGCCCGGCCCGGCGCGCCCGCGCCAGTTGCTCGAGCGCACGGGTCCAGTGGAGGCCGAACCGCTCGGCGAGCCAGCCGGTCAGCCCGAACACCCGGACCTCCTTGGCCCACGCCGGCTGCTCGGCGATTCTCGCGAGGTACTCCGCCTCCAGAAGCCCGGAGGACCACGAGCCGATGTCCAGGCGCCGCAGCGCCGTCAGCATGACGGCGCCGGCGACGAACCAGACGACGACCAGGACCCCGGCCGCGACCGGCCAGACCGTCGCGACGAGCACGGCGGCCGCGGCGCCCTGGAAGAGGTGCAGCCACCGCGTGCACCAGCCGTCGACCAGGTCACCGGGATCGAGCCCGGCCAGCCGGACGGACCGGTCGACGAGCGGGGACAGCCGAGGGTCCTCGAACAGCTCCAGCCGTCGTGTCCCCAAGGTCGCGTCGATCACGCGCCCCAGGAGGTAGTGCTCGTAGCGCCGGTAGAAGGCCCATTTCGCCACGTCGTAGGCCGAGCCGGCCAGCTCCTGCGCGACCAGGAGGACGGCCGCCGCGACCAGCAGGGCGACGAGCCGCTCCCCGCTCTCCGTGTCGAGGCCGCCCTCGCGCACGGTCTCGGGAAGCGTTCCGACGATCAGGCCGACCAGGCCACCGAACACGGCCGACAGCACCCCGCACGCGCACGCCAGGAGTAGCTGTAGGGCGCTTCTCCCAGGTAGTGCCCGCACCATGAACGACAAGGCGGCCCACCGGACGCCTGACGGTCTTCTACGCGTTTTCCCGCACTCAAAGATCCTGGACCGGCCCCCGCCGGCTGTCAACCACGGGCCGGCGAGCTCTTCGCGTTGAAGGCTCGCTCACGCGACGCCCGTGAGCAGCGCGGCCGCCCAGAGGAACACCTTGGGGTCGCCGAGACCCGAGTCGGTGAGCCATTGAGCGGCCCGGCGCGCGTCCTGCTCGTCCTGGATCAGCCCCCACGCTCCCGGCCGGACGCCGGTGGCCTGATGGACGCCGGCGGCGAGCCCTCCCATGCAGGCCCAGGTGTGCCAGCCCCCGCTGTCGAAGCCGACCAGTTCGTCCACGCGGGTGGCGACCCGATGGCCGGCCAGGACATAAGTGGGTCCCATCGCGCCATCCTCCCTCATGATCGGTACTTGCCCGACGGGCCGGGTGGTTCGATGCGGAGCGTTTCCGGGGCGGCGAGCGCCAGGCCGGCGGCGCCGAGCGCATGCTGGGCGTCGCTCCAAGGACGGACGATCACGTGGACGCGGTAGGCCGCGGTGACCTGGCTGGTCCGCATCACGGCGGAGAACCCGGGCTCCAGGCCCGGCCACAGAACGTGGTTCTCGCCGATGACCGCGATGGTGGCCGTGCCGAGCAGGTTGACGACGCCGGCGACGGCCCGCCCGAGTACGGCGCCGACCTCGGCGAGCACCCCGGCCAGCGACCGCTCACCGGAGACCCACCGTGAGCGGAGCTCCTCGATGGTGGTGGACGCCCCGGCGAGACCCTCGCGGCGGGCGGCGCGCAGGATCCCGTCGTCGCTGGTGAACGTCTCCAGGCAGCCCCGGGCGCCACAGGCGCAGCGCGGCCCGGTGGCGGCGACCGGCGTGTGGCCGAACTGGCCGGACAGCCCGCTCGGTCCGCGGTGCACCCGCCGCCGCAGGACCGCCCCGACCCCCACCCCGTCGCCGATGCCGAGCACCAGGAAGTCGTCGTGCTCACGTCCCGTCCGGTACAGGAGTTCGGCGGTGGTGCTGGCCGTGAGGTCGTTGTCGACGAACACCGGGATCGGCAGCTCGGCGCGCAGCCGTTCGCCGAGGGGAAGGTTGCTCCACCCGAAGCGGGGACAGAACCGGATGTAACCCGCATCGACGGAGGCCGGCACGGCCACGCCCGCTGCCTTGAGCCTGGGGCCCACGGCGGGGTCGGCGAGCCGCCGGCCGATGACGCTGAGTATCTGAGGGATCGGGTTTGCGTGACAGTCGAAGGGCGAGACATCGGATGTGAGCGTGCGGCCGTCCAGCCCTGCCACGACGGTGACGAGGTGGTCGGTGGCCACCCGTACGCCGACGGTCGCGGCGGCCTCCGGCACGACCTGCAGCGGGATCCGCGGCCGGCCGACGGCCCCGGCACGCGGAGCGAGAACCCGCAGGTAACCGCTGTCCAGCAGGCGTCGCGTGTGTTCGTGCACGGTCGCGTCGCCGAGCTTGAGCCGAGTCGCGATCTGACGGCGGTCCAGGGCGCCGGCGGTGCCGAGAAGCGCCAGGATCTCGACCCGGGTCAGATCGCCCCGACCGGCCGTCCGGCGATCAGTCATCGGATATTTCCTATCAGGATCTCATTGACATTACGGATTGCGACGCCTTAATTTCGGAACAATTAACTCGGCCCCGAGCTTATTGACTGGAGCTGCGATGGGCAGGCGAATGCATGGCGGTCGGAGATCACTGGCGATCGCGACAGCGGTGGTCATCGCGGGAGGATTAGCGGCCGGCTGCGGGGGCGACGGCCAGGAATCGGCAGGTGGCGCCAAGGCGAGCGACGGCGCGGTGACCCTCACCTGGTCGATGTGGGCGTCCGGAACCGAAGACCGAAACGCCTGGCAGAAGGTGGCCGACCAGGTCACCCAGAAATATCCGAACATCAAGATCACACTCGAGACGTCACCGTTCAACGACTACTTCACCAAGCTCGGCACCCGCCTGGCCGGTGGCAGCGCGGCGTGCATCGTCTCGATGCAGAGCCTGCGTACGGGCGGCTACGTCAGCGGCATGCGTCCCCTGGACGACCTGATCAAGAAGAACAACCTGGACGTCGCCGACTTCGACTCCTCGATCATGGCCGGGCTGGCCTCGGGCGGCAAACAGTACGCGCTGCCGTACGACCTCGGCTCGCTGATCATCACCTACAACAAGGACATGTTCAAAACGGCCGGCGTGGCCGCGCCGAAGGTCGGCTGGAGCGTGGCGGACTTCGAGGCGGCGGCCAAGAAGCTGACCACCGGCGGCAAGTACGGCTTCGTGGCCTACCCCTCGGCCCTGGGGATGTTCTCGATGATCATGTCCAAGACCGGCGCGGAGCCGATGGACGCCTCCGGCAAGCTCACCCTCACCACCGAGCCGATGAAGACCGGCTTCCAGTGGTACGCCGACCTGGCCGCCAAGCAGGGGGTCGCGCCCAAGGTGCCCGGCGTGAACAACAACTGGGCCGAGACCCAGTTCCTCAGCGGCAGCGTGGCGATGTCGGTGAACGGCCCCTGGTCCGTCCTGGAGCTCAAGGCACAGGCCAAGTTCGACGTGGGGCTGGCCACCATCCCCGCCGGTCCGAACGGGACCAAGAGCTACTCGGCCGGGTCCGGCTTCGGCATCTCCCAATCGTGCCCGTACCCGGACGAGGCGTTCAAGGCGATCAGCACGATGACCAGCGCTGAGATCCTCGGGCAGCTCGGCTCGGTCGGGCGCGCCTATCCGGCCCGCAAGTCCGTCCAGAACACGTGGTACGAGAACGCCTTCGAGGGCGCCAAGCCCGTCATCGACGCCGCCAACGCCTCCGCGAAGCCGTTCCAGGCGACCAGCAACTGGGACCCGGTGGAGAAGCTGCTGGCCCGGTACGGGATCCAGGCCTTCAACGGGCAGGCCACGGCGGCGGACGTACTCAGCCAGGTGCAGCAGCAGGCACCGGCGTAGGGAGCGACGTGCACGACGATGCCAAACCCCGGCGCCTGCGCCGTGATGGGCGGGCCGCGGCCCTGTTCGCCGGGCCCAGCCTGATCGGGTTGACGCTGTTCACCGTCTTCCCGATCGTGCTGTCCCTGGTGATGGCGTTCTTCCAGTGGCCCGCGGTGGGTGAGCGCACCTTCACCGGGCTGGAGAACTTCGCGACGCTGTTCACCGACCCCGTGTTCGTGCGGGCGCTGCTCAACACGCTGCTGTTCGTGGTGCTCTACCTGCCGCTCAACCTCATCGTGTCGGTGGGGTTGGCGGTGTGGATCTCACCGCGCATCAAGGGCCGCAAGGCGCTGCGGGTGGTGTTCTTCCTGCCCGTGGTCACGCCGATGGTGGCCAACGCGATCGTCTGGCGGATGATCTACCAGCCGGACGGGCTCATCGACGGCACGCTGTACGCCGCCACCGGCGTACACGCGCCGAACTTCCTCGGCGAGCAGGGCTGGGCCATGTTCGCCGTCGTCGCGATGAGCGTGTGGCAGGGGTTCGGCTACAACATGCTGGTCTTCTCGGCCGCGCTGGACGCCATCCCGCGCCACCTCCTGGAGGCGGCGCAGATCGACGGGGCCGGACCGTGGCGGCAGTTCTTCCGCATCATGCTGCCGATGATCTCGCCGGCGCTGTTCTTCGCCACGACCATGACGCTCATCACGTCGTTCCAGGTCTTCACCCAGCCGTTCCTGATGACCGGCGGAGGGCCGGGCATGGACACCCAGACGCTCATGATGTTCGTCTACGACAAGGGGTTCTCGATCTATCAGTTCGGGCTCGCGTCCGCCGGGGCCTGGATCGTGTTCGTGCTGATCCTGGGCGTGACCGCGGTGCAGTTCGCCGGCCAGCGCAGGTGGGTGAACTACGATGTCTGATCACGCCGTCCGCCGCGTCAAGCTGGTCGTCTCGCACGTCGCGCTCTACCTGGTGGCCGCCGCGTTCCTGTCGCCGCTGGTCTACATGCTGGCCACGTCGTTCAAGCGCGCCGACGAGGTGTTCGGGTCGCCGCCCAGCCTGTTCGGATCGGTGTTCCGGTGGGAGAACTACAGCGAGGCGCTGGCGTACCTGCCGTTCGGGCGGTTCGTGCTCAACGGGCTCGCCGTCGCCATCTGCGGCACCGTCGTGGTGCTGGTGGCGTCGGCCATGTCGGCGTACGCCTTCTCGCGGCTGCGCTGGCGCGGTCGCGACGGCGTCTTCCTGGTCTTCCTGGCCACGCTGATGATCCCCCAGGAAGTGCTGGTCGTGCCGATGTTCATGCTGATGCGCTGGTTCGGCTGGGTGGACTCCTTCCAGGCCCTGATCTTCCCCTGGGCGTTCACCGCGTTCGGGACGTTCATGCTGCGCCAGTTCTTCCTGACCATTCCCGAGGAGATCTCCGAGAGCGCCCGCATCGACGGCGCGGGACCGGTGCGCATCTTCACCTCCATCATGATGCCGCTGATCAGGCCGGCGCTCGCGGTGCTGGCGGTCTTCACGTTCATCGGCTACTGGAACAGCTTCCTGTGGCCGTTGATCATCATCAACTCGGTGGACGAGTTCGGCACCGTCCCGCTGGGCCTGCAGCTCTTCTTCGGCCAGCAGGGCAGCCAGTGGAACCTCGTCATGGCCGCCTCGGTGATCTCCATGGCGCCCACCACGGCGCTGCTCATCATTCTGCAGAAACATCTCATCCGCGGGATCGCGACCAGCGGTCTCGGCGGCCGGTGAAAACTCTTGAAAGGAATGTCGTGGACCACGCCTGGTTCTCCGAGTCCCGGTTCGGCATGTTCGTGCACTGGGGTCTGTACGCTCTGGCCGCACGCCACGAGTGGGTGAAGAACCGCGAGCAGTTGACCGATGAGGACTACCAGCGCTATTTCGACCACTTCGACCCCGACCTGTACGACCCGGCGGAGTGGGCGCGGCTGGCCAAGGACGCCGGTATGCGCTACGTCGTCCTCACCACCAAGCACCACGACGGCTTCTGCCTGTGGGACTCGGCGCAAACCGACTACAAGGCGACCCGCACGCCCTGGGGCAAGGACCTGATCGCGCCGTACGTGGAGGCCGTACGCGCGGAAGGGCTGAAGGTCGGCTTCTACCACTCGCTGATCGACTGGCACCACCCCGAGTTCCCCGTCGACTCCCTGCACCCGCAGCGCGAGGACGAGGCGTTCAAGGCCGCCGCCGAGGGCCGCGACGTCTCCAAGTACGCCGACTACCTGCACGCCCAGGTGCGCGAACTGCTCACCGAGTACGGCCGGATCGACTACCTGTTCTTCGACTTCTCCTACCGGGGCAGGCCGGGCTACTGGGGCGGCAAGGGCTCCGACGACTGGCGCTCACCCGAGTTGCTGGAGATGGTGCGCGAGCTCCAGCCGGGGATCATCGTCAACGACCGGCTCGACATTCCCGGCGACTTCGTCACCCCCGAGCAGTACCAGCCCGCCGGGCCGATGACCGTCGACGGCCAGGAGGTGCCCTGGGAGGCCTGCCAGACCCTCAACGGCAGTTGGGGATACGACCGGGACAACCTCGACTACAAGTCCCCTGACCTGCTCGTACGCATGCTGATCGACAGCGTCGCCAAGGGCGGCAATCTGCTGCTCAACGTGGGCCCCGACGGACGCGGCCAGATCGACCCGCGTGCCCGCCGGACCCTGGCCGACATCGGCGACTGGATGCGGCCGAACTCCCGCTCCATCTACGGCTGCGGCCCGAGCGGCTTCACCGCGCCTCCCGACTGCCGCTACACCCAGCGGGGTGATCGGCTCTATCTGCACCTGTTCGCCTGGCCGTTCCGTCACCTGCACCTGCCGGGGCTGGCCGGGCGCGTGAAGTACGCCCAGTTCCTGCACGACGCGTCGGAGATCCGTACGCGTGTCATCGACCCCGCCCAGACGGCCAGGAACACGACGATCGGCGCCCAGGCCCCGGACGCCCTGACCGTCGACCTGCCGGTGCAACGACCCGACGTCGCCGTACCGGTCATCGAGCTGTTCCTCACCGACTAGCGCCCACCGGCCCCGGTTCGCGGCGCCCGCCGTGGGCCGGGGTCTCGTCATGCGATCCTGGCCCGGCGTGTCACCCGGCGTCCGGCGGCAACGGGACGTCGTAGGCGTTGAGCACCACCGAGACGCCGGCGTACTGGGCGATCAGGAAGACGGGTTCCGCCGTGCCGGACTCTCCGAAGGAATGGCGACCTCCCGCACACGGGCCGATCAGCGCACCCCTCTCGTCCGTCACGGTGAACGGCGTCCGCAGTCCGCTCATGATCTGCCGGACGTGTTCGTCGAGCGGGCGCTGCTCGTCGGAGAGCTCGCCCGGACCGATGGGGGGCATCCTCACGGCGTGTGAATGCGCAGCGCCTGGAGGTTGGCCAGTTCGTGGACCCCCCACCTGCCGAGTTCGCGCCCGTAGCCGCTGGCCTTGATGCCGCCGGTGGGAAGGCGTGGGTCGGTCGCGGAGATCGTGTTGACGAAAACGGCTCCGGCCTGGATCCCGGCGCTCACGGACGCGGCGTGCTCGCTGTCCGCGCTCCACAGGCTGCTGCTCAGCCCGTAGCGCGAGGAGTTCGCGAGGGCGATGAGCTCGTCGTCGTCCGCGCCGGTCGTGAGCGCGCCGAGCGGCCCGAACGTCTCATCGGAGAGGATGACCGAGTCGCGCCCGTCCACTTCGACGATCGACGGCGCGAACCACGCCCCCCGGGCGGACTCCGGCGCCTCGGCCCGCGCGATCACCCGGCCTCCGGCGGCCAGGGCCTGGGCGCGCTGCTCGCGCAGCGAGTCGCGCAGGTCATGACGCGCGAGCGGTCCGACGTCGATGCTCTCGTCCGCCGGGTCGCCGACCCGCAACGCGCGGACCCGCGGCACCAGTGCGTCCACGAACGCGTCACGCGCGTCGCGGTGGACGAGAATCCGTTTCGCGGCGATGCAGCTCTGCCCGTTGTTGAGGAAACGAGATCGCACCGCGGCGGCGGCCGCGGCGGGGATGTCGGCGTCGGCGAGGACGATGAACGGGTCGGATCCGCCGAGTTCCAGCACGCACTTCTTGAGCTCGGCGCCGGCGCGGGCGGCGACGAGCGCGCCCACGCGGTCGCTGCCGGTGAAGGTGACGGCGGCGATCCGGCCGTCCCCGATGAGGTCCGACGCCGTCGCCCCGTCGACGACGATGCTCTGCAGGACGCCCGCGCCGAACGCGTCCAGGAACACGTCCTGGATCGCGATGGCGTTCGCGGGGACGCTCTCCGCGTGCTTGAGGACGACGGTGTCGCCGGCCGCGATCGCGGGGAGCATCGCCCGGATCACCTGCCACCAGGGGTAGTTCCACGGGAGGATCGCGAGGACGACGCCGATCGGCACGACTCGGACGATCGCGGTGTCGCCGTCGACGTCGAAGGTCTCCGGCCGCAGGATCCGGGGAAGCTCCTCGGCGTAGTAGCGGCAGGCGGTGACGCACTTGTCGATCTCGGCTCGCGCCTGCCTGATCGGCTTGCCCATTTCGAGCGTGATGAGCGCCGCGAGCGGCTCTCGGCGCTCCTCCAGGATGTCGCCGAGCCGGCCGATCGCCGCGACGCGATCCTCCGTACGTGAGCGCCCCCAGTGCGAGCCCGCGGCGGCCTCGAGCGCCCGATCGATGTCCCGGGGCGTCGTGTACGGGTAGAAGCCCAGCTCGTCGCCCGACGCGGGGTTGATCGTGACGATGCCGCCGTCCGCGCGCCTCACGCCGCGACCTCCGCGGCATGCGCCTCCCGGAGCCAGCGGGTGAATCGACCCGTGATCGAGACCGGGTCGATCAGCAGCTTCTCGGTGCCCGGGGCGTTGCCCTCCTCGATGCGGGCGTACAGGAACGCCGGTTCCCGCACCGTGAGCAGCTCCCCGAAGGCGGCCCGCAGCCCCTCGGTGGTCTCCGCCGAGCGCGTGGTCCAGCCCGCGGCGGCCGCCAGCCGCTGGAGGTCGACCTTCGACGAGTAGGTCGGCAGCGCCCCGGTCGACCCGTACACCCCGTTGTCGAGCAGGACGAGGATCAGGTTGCCCGGCGCGAGGTAGCCGCCCGTCGGCAGGACGTTCGGGTTCATGAGCAGTGAGCCGTCCCCCTCGATGCCGACGACCTTCGGCGCGGACGGGTTCACGCTGAGCGCCAATCCGGTCGCCACCGATCCCACGAGGCCCATCGCGTCGAGGAGGTAGAGGTGGTTGTCGCCGTCCTTCACCGACGCCAGCTCCCGGCTCGTCGCCGCGCAGGTCGCGACGACGGGATGCCGGCTCGTCAGGTCCGCGAGCACGCCGAGTGCCTCGATCCGCCTCATCAGGCGACCTTTCCGTCGGTGTTCCAGAAAGACCCGAGGACGACCACGGGCCGATACGTCATGACCGCCTGCACCCCGGCCTCCTGAACGGTGTCGCGCCAGTCCTCGGCGCCGCTCCTGCGATCCAGTTCGACGACGGGGAGCCCGACCGCGCGCAGGAGGGCCGGCACGGGCTGGCTGATGGAGTGGATCATCGAGTTGTACTCGCCGAGACCGCCGCGCGTGTTCGCGAAGACGAGCAACGGCAGGTGGTACGACAGCGTGAACGTCGTGAGTGCCGTGAGCGCGTTGCCGAAGCCGTTGTCCTGCATGACCACGGCGCCGAGCCTGCCGGTGAACGCCACCGCTCCCATCACGCCGATCGCCTCCTCCTCCCGCGAGAGCGGCGTGACGCGCGGCGAGACGCCGTTCGCCCCGCCGTCCGACGCGACCAGCGCGTTGATGACCGGCGCCACGGTCACGGAGGGGATGTACCCGACCCGCGCGACGCCGGCCGCCCAGATGCCCTCGGCGACGGCTTCCGCATATGCCATGTGGTTGTGATTCCTCTCAGGATGGAAGGGTGAGCGCGGCGATGGCGTCGAGCTCGATCCGGGCGCGGTAGGGCAGCTCCGCCACGGCGATGCAGGTGCGGGCCGGCAGCGGCTCGGGAAGGGTCTCCTGGTAGATCGCGTCCATGGTGTTGCGGTCGTCCATCGACACCAGGTAGACCGTGATCTTCACGACGTGACGGAACTCCAGACCCGCCGACGCCAGCTTGCCGCGCAGGTTCGCCAGGGCCTGGCGCGTCTCGCCGGCGACGCCGCCCGCCACGACCTCGCCGCCGGCGATGCCCAGTTGCCCCGAGATGTAGACGAGCCCGGCCGCGGTCTCGCGCACGGCACTGTACGGATGCCGCGCCTGTGAGGGACTGCCCGGTGCGCGGTTCGTCATCTTCGTCCTCCTAGATGTGGCTCACGGGGACACCCGTGACGACGTTGCCGCGCATCCTGCGCACCAGGAAGGTCATGGGGATGGCGGCGAGGATGAACCCGCAGGCCGCGACGGCGATGTAGGCGTGCACGCCGAGCGACGAGTTCACCGTCTCTCCGCCGACGACGACGTCCGTCGCCCCGAGGATCGCCGATCCGATGAAGCTCATCGTCACCGAGCCGACCGCGACCATGACCATGACCATGCTGGAGACGGTGCCCTGCCGCTCGGGAGGCGCGAGGACGGAGGCCAGGTTGAACCCCGAGGTGACCAGCGAGCCCGCCGTGAGGCTCAGCATGAAGGAGCAGATCACGGCGATCGGCAGGCTTCCCGCGCCGATGAGGAACATCACGATGGAGGCGATCGTGCCCAGCGTCACACCTGCGGCGAGGGGCCAGGCGGGGCCCACGCGGGTGGCGATCGCGCCCGCCAGGATGCCGCCGAGCATGATCCCGATCGACGGGATGCCGAACATCAGGCCGAGCGCGGCCGGTCCCGCGATCCCGTAGCCGAGGCCGTCGTCGGGAGAGACGTCGATCAGCAGGCTGAACAGCGCGAGCAGGCTCCGGTAGGCGCCCGTTCCCATGACGACCACGAGGAGACCGAGCCCGAGGACCAGGGGGATGCCGCGGATGTCGATCACGGGCTCCGGGATGCGGCTCAGGACGAAGTACCAGACGAGCAGCGCCACGACGCCCACGACGAGGACGGCGAGCGGAACGATCCCCAGCCAGCCGAACTCCTGCCCGAGGCTGATGTAGGCGAGCACGCCCGCGAGTCCGCTGCCGAGCAGCAGCGCCCCCGTGACATCGACCCTGCCCGGCGTCCTGATCCGGGAGTTCGGGATCACGATGCGCACGAACAGCGCGGCCGCGATCGCGAACGTCGCGGAGACCACGAAGACGAACCGCCACCCGAAGACCTCCGTCGCGGCCTCCAGGATGAAGGGGGACGCGATCCCGAAGACGGCGGAGCCCGAGGTCACGACGCCGGTGACGATCATGGCGAACGTGGGCGCGCAGACGTCCCGGATGATCGCGACGGTGAGGAACAGCGCCGCGACCGCGGCGCCCTGGAGAGCCCGCCCGAGGACGAAGACGCCGATGTGCGGCGCGACCAGGCACACGATCCCGCCGAGGCCGGCGACGACCAGGGTGATGACGAGCACCTTGCGCTTGCCGTAGATGTCGGCGGTCTTGCCGAGCAGCGGCGCCCACATCGCACCCGCCAACATCGCGCTGGAGTCGAGCCAGGCGAACTGAGTGGTGTCGAAGGCGTCGCGCAACTGCGGCAGGACGAAGGTCGGCGCGGCGAGCACGGTGTCGACCATGACGTTCACCAGGACGAGGACGGCGACGTAGCCGACGACCCGGCCGGTCCAGCCGGTCTGCAGAGCAGGTGCCGGCTCTTCTGCCGTGGAACTGGGGCTCATGTCCGGCATGAGCGTCTCCTTTCTGCCGCGAACGCAGCCGTCCGGCTGCTCACGACGGGCCGGGAAGCGTGATCTTGCGGAGGACGCCCTGCTGGGCGACCAGGACGATGTTCTCGGGCTCCGACAGCACGCCGATGTCGCGCAGGGGATCTCCCGCGCAGAGGACGAGGTCCGCCAGGTACCCGGGCCGCAGCGTCCCGAGGGTGTCCTCCACCCCGAGCAGCCGTGCGCTGGTGGAGGTGGCCGCGCGGATGGCGTCCATCGGCGGCATCCCCAGTTCCACCAGGCACGACAGCTCGAAGAGGTTGCTCCCGTGCGGCGTGATGCCGGCGTCCGTGCCCACCGCGATGTTCACTTTCCGCGCGATGGCCTCGGCGATGTTCTCCTTGGCCCGCTCGTTCCAGCGCAGCTTCTTCTTGTAGCGCCATGTCGTGGTCTTCCGCGGGTCGAGCGGCTGGAAGACGGCCGACAGGGTCGGCACGAGGTAGGCTCCCCGCTCGCCGATGAGGTCGCAGCCCTCGTCGTCGATGCCGAAGCCGTGCTCGACCGAGCGGACGCCGCCGCGGATCGCGGCGAGGACACCGGCCCGCCCCTGCGCGTGCGCGGCGACCGGGCGGCCGCGGTGGCGACGCGCCTCGTCCACGACGGCCGCGATCTCCTCGTCGAGCAAATCCTGGTCGTCGGGGTCGTCGTGCGCGCTGCTGATCCCGCCGCTCGTGCAGATCTTGACGAGGTCGGCGCCGGCACGCAGCATCCGCCGCGCGGCCTTCCGCACGCCCGCCACGTCGTCGGCGAGTTCGCAGTAGTCGAGGTCGAGGCTCCTGCCGCCGGGCAGGGTGCCGTCGGCGTGCCCGCCGGTGTGGCTGATCACGCCGACCGAGGTCTGCAGCCGGGGGCCCTCGACAAGTCCGGCGGCGACGGCGTCGCGGAATCCGGCGGGAAGCCCGCCCAGGTCTCGCGCGGAGGTGATCCCGGACTCGAGCGTACGTTTCAGGCGTTCGGTCGTCTGAAGGACGCCCACGACGGGGTCCGTCAGGAGGGCGGCTTCCACGAGCGACCGGTCGGACGCGACACCGAGGTGGGTGTGGCAGTCGAACAGTCCGGGCAGAAGCGTTCCGCCCCGCCCGTCGATCGTCCTGACGGGCACGCGTGCCTCGGGCGCCAGCGCCGCCGGACCCGCATAGGTGATCCGGCCGCCCGCGTCCGACTCCAGCACGGCGTCGTCCACGACGTCCGTGCCGGCACCGTCGATGAGCCGCACATTCTGTATTCGCAACGGGGCTCCGTCGTTCGATCCCACTCGTCGGCCTATCCTCGTTCGCTCTCCAGTGACCTTCGAGACGGTAGGCTCATCGTTTGAATCGACCGCTGAGATGCATGAAATCTCCGTGGCATGCCCGGCTTCTGCATGAAAGGACCACCGAGGGTGCTCACCGCGTCCTTCGACGAACTCGACGTCGCCATCGTCGACGCCGTCCGATCGGCGCCGCGCGCGAGTTGGCGGAGCCTCGCGAAGGTCCTCGGGGTCGACCCGGCGACGGTGAGCCGACGCTGGGCGCGCATGGAGTCCGAGGGCGCGGCCTGGGTCGCCGCCCACCCTTCGGGGAGCGCGACTCCGGCGTGCGCGCTGGTGGAGGTCGACTGCGCGCCGGGACGGCTGACCGAAGTCGCCCGTGTCCTCGCCGAGGACACGCAGGCGGCCACCGTCAAGGTGACCAGCGGCGCTCGAGACGTGCTCGTCCTGGCGCAGGCGCCCGACCTCGACTCGCTGTCGGACTATCTCCTCAACCTCGTGGGACGCGTCCCTGGCATCGCGAAGATCCGCAGCCATGTGGTCACCCGGTCGACCCTTGAGGCCAGCCGCTGGCGGGAGGGCGCGCTCAACCCCGAGCAGCGGCGCCTGCTCGGCTCCCACGCCGGGCTCCGGGCCGACGACGCCGGCGTCCTCGAGGACGTCGACACCCGCATCCTGCGTGCGCTGCACACCGACGGGCGGATGTCGTTCGAACGGCTCGCCGAGCACGTGGGCGTCGGCCCGGTGCCCGTGCGTCGCCGGCTGTCGCGCATGCAGAAGGCGGGGCTCATCACCTTCCGCTGCGACATCTCCCGCCACCTGTCCGGCCGGTCGGTCTCCGCGGTGTACTTCGGCTCCCTGGACGTCCAGGACCTGAGAGCCGCGGAGGAGCGCATCCGCTCACTGCCGGGGGTGCGCGCCTCCACGTTCGTCGCGGGGCCGTTCAATGTGATCGTCGACGCGTCGCTGCGATCGACCGCCGAGGTGCACGACCTCGAATGGCGGATGGGCCAGGAAGTGCCGGCGCTGCGTATTCAGGACCGCTCGCTGGTGCTGAGCATGACCAAGCTGCTGGGCCGCATCCTGGACGCCGAGGGGAGATCCGTCCGCTCCGTGCCGCTCATCTCCGAGCAGGACGGTCAGCGGTAGGCGCGCAGGAACGCGTCGACTCCGTCGGCGATGACCGCCAGGATCTCCGGCTCCCCCGCCCCGTCCTCTCGCCCGGCCTCCAGCATCTCCAGGGCCAGGCCGATCGTCAGCGCCGTGAAGTGCCGCGCCGCGAGGCCGGGATCCGCGGCCCGGATCTCGCCGTGGGCCGCCAGCACCGCGAAGCGCTCCTCGAGCATCCGCTCGGGGCGGTCGCGCGAGCCCGCCGGCAACCGCGGTATCGACCATCGCTGCGAGGTCAGCCGCCGGAAGGTCACGTAGTCGGATGACGGAAAGGTCTGTGTGACGACGCGGCGGCCGAACGCGGTCAACGCCTCGCGCAGGTCACGGCCCGGCGTCAGCTCCTCCGCGATCGCGGCGTGCACGGCGCTCACCAGCGCGTCGTTCACGCGCTCGAGCACCCGCAGGAAGATCGTCCCTTTCTCCCCGAAGTGGTCGTAGACGGTGCGCTTCGAGACCTGTGCCCGCGCCGCGATGGCGTCGACGCTCGCGCGGTCGTAGCCCTCGGCGATGAACAGCGCCTCCGCCGCGTCCAGGATCGCGGCCTTCTTGCCCTCCGACCGTCGACGGCGTCCGGGAGTCTGAACCGCCGCAATAGCCCTCGACATGATCTCAGCGTACGCTAGGTTCTAAATCCACACCGACTGGTGTACTTTTTGGGACCGAGCGGCGACAGCCCCACCACCTGGAGGTATTCACATGGCATTCAATCCGGCTGATCACTGGGAGGGTTACCTCGCCCCGCCCGCGTTCGAGGAGTATTCGGCCAGGTACGCGGACTTCTTCCGGATGAGGCGCGAGGACGGCATCATCGAAGTCCGCCTGCACACGGACGACGGGCCGTACGCCCACACCCCCGCCGCGCACAACGTGTGGACGCGCGTGTGGCAGGAGATCGGCAACGATCCCGACAACCACGTCCTGATCATCACGGGCACCGGCGACAGGTGGATGACGGGCAACCCGAAGGGGCTCAACCCCAAGCCCGCCTCCGACCTGGATCCGGACCACATCTACCAGCGGATGTCGGACGGCTGGAAGCTCATCGAGAGCTTCGTCAACAACATCGACATCCCGACGATCGCGGCCGTCAACGGGCCGGGCGTGCACACCGAGTTCGCGATGATGAGCGACGTCACGTTCGCCGCGCCGGACGCCGACTTCATGGACCCGCACTTCTGGCTGGGCTCGCCTCCCGGCGACGGCCAGGGCATGGCGCTCGAGGCGCTGATGGGGCCCAAGCGCGCCGCGTACTACATCTACGCGGCCAAGTCGATCCCGGCCGGCAAGGCTCTCGAATGGGGGATCATCAGCGACGTACTCCCCCGCGAGCAGCTCCTCGACCGCGCGTGGGAGCTCGCCCGGTTCATCATGAAGCGGCCGCGCTACACGCGATGGGCGGCCCACAACATCCTGTCGCGGCACTGGAAGAAGGCCGTGACCGAGGACTTCGGCTTCCACATGGCGCACCAGATGCTCGCCAACGTCGCCAGCAAGTCTCTGGTGCCCGACCCGGAGCTGCTCGCCGACTCCGAGGCGCGCAAGCTGTTCTGACGGTGACCGAACGTCATGAGCGTCTCGAACGGCTCGTCACGAACGCGACCGCGCGGCTCGGCGCCGGGTCGCCGTGGCTCGTCGTGGGCGCGGTGCCGGTCCGCCCGGCGCCGGTCGGATTCGGTGGGGCGAGAGCCGACGAGCTGCGGCGATGGGTCAGGCGGCAGGTCGCCGACTGGCCGGCACCGGTCGCCATCGGATCCGAGCCGCCGGAGACGGGCGCGGGCAGGCTGATCTTCGTTCCGTCGCCACGTCCGGCCGGCACGTATTACTGCGAGCTCCACGCGGACGGCTCCGCGCTCGGCGCGCTCGCGGTGGGCGCCCTTCGTGACAGCCCCTCGGACGGCCGGCAGGTCTGGGCGGTCGGCGAAGGGGCCGTCGCGTGGATCACCATCGCGATGGTGCGCCTCATCGCGGCGTTCGCCGAGCACACCGCGGCCCTGGGCGAAGCCGTCGTCGAGACCACCATCATCACCCCTGCCGGCGCCGCGCCCACAGAGGTGTGGAACCACGCCGGCCAGGTGTACGGTCCGGCGGCAGGGGTCCGCCGGCTCACCCAGGTCGCCCCCGCCCGCCGCACCGTCGACCTGGCACCCTGCCTGTCGTCCGGCCTCACGACGACGGCGCGACCCCTCGTCCTCGATCTGCTGCGCCGGTTCGGGCTCGCGGAGTCACGCCACATCGACCCGGCCGGCGTGCTCCAGCGCGGACACTTCACCGGCTACGACGCGTTGATTCACGCATGGGCCGACGCGATCGGCGTTCCGTCCGAACCGTGACCACGGCCGCACCCGGGCGAGCTCGTCCGCTAACTCGTCCGCGAGAAGTCCGCGATCCGGTTCGTCTCCCAGGTCGCGCCCTGATCGGTGGAGAAGGCCTGCTCCCACCGGCAGGAGGTCTCGGTGAGGTGCGACCACAGATGGCGCACCGTGATCTGCCTGCCGTCGTAGAGCTCGTCCGCGGTGAAGACGCCGCGCCCGCCAGCACCTCGCGCAGGCGGCGCCGGCTGGAGGTCCAGGTGCCCACGAAGAAGTCGAAGCCGTTGGTGTTCATGGCCGAACGCCGACGATCCCTCCTGACATCTCCTGTCAGTGATGCGATTACGAGGCGCCGGCCGGCGCTTCGATCAGCGGCGGTTCCGCTGTTCCAGTCGCGACAGGATTTCGGGCACCAGTTTCTCCGGCTCATGGGTGTTGTTCACGCGGAACCCCGGCTCGTCGGCCGCCAGGGGTTCGAGGGTGCGCAGTTGCGAGTCGAACAGGGTGCCGGGCATGAAGTGCTCGGTGCGGGCCTCCATGCGAGCGACGATGAGGGCGGGCTCGGCATGCAGTTCGACGAACGACGCGTCCGGGGCCTCGGCCAGGATGAGCTCGCGGTATTTCCGTTTGAGCGCCGAGCACGCGACGACCATCCCTTCGGTACGCGCGCCGGCCAGGGCGCGTCCGACGGATACGAGCCACGGGAAACGGTCGTCGTCGGTGAGCGGGACGCCCGACGCCATCTTGGCCACGTTCGCGGGCGGATGGAGGTCGTCACCGTCGACGAAGGCCACCCGCGACCGCTCGGCGAGCAAGCGGCCGACGGTGGTCTTTCCCGACCCGGACACGCCCATCACGACAACCAGCGGTCGCAAAGCCGCCTCCTCAGTCACGTTCAGAGTCTCAGTAGAATTCGACGGTGTCGACGACGTTCACGAGCGGCTGCCCGTCGAGCAGCCGGGTGGCGTTGTCGGCGAACAATTCGGCGACGGCCGTCTCCTCCTCGACCGTGAGGGCCGCGGTGTGCGGGCTGATCAGGACGTTCGGCGACGCCCAGAGCGGGCTCGTCTCGGGCAGGGGCTCGACCTCGAAGACGTCGAGCGCGGCGAAGCCGATCCGCCCGTCCTCCAGCGCCGCGATGAGCGCCGATTCGTCGACCACGCCGCCGCGGCCCACGTTCACGAACGTGACGCCGCGTTTGACCTGCGAGAGCAGGCGTTCGCCGACGATCCTTCTGGTCAGGTCGGTGCCGGGCAGCGCGCACACGATCGCGTCCATGTCGCCGATGACCTCGTCCAGTTCGCCGATCCGGACGAACCTGTCGACGTCCGGGTGCTCGGCGCCGGGGTGGCGCGAGGTCGCGGTGACGCTCATGCCGAGCGCCTTGAGCAGGGGGGCCACGGCCCTGCCGATCCCGCCGAAGCCGAGGATCAGCGCCTTCTGCCGCGAGAGCTGACGCGACATCCACCGTCCGCTCCACTCGCGCCGGCTCTTCAGCCGCAGCAGGCGCGGCAGGTCCTTGGCGCCGCCGAGAACGCCGAGCAGGACGAACTCGGCCAGCGACGATCCGTGCACTCCGGCGGAGGTGGTGAAGGTGACCCGCTGGAGCTGCGACGGGCTCAGCCCGGCCTTCCCGACCTCCTGGCCGCCACCGGCGGACGTCGTATGCACCCAGCGAAGACGCGGGTTCGCGCGCACCGTCCTGGCCAGCGCCGCGGGATCGACGTCGGGGATGCCGAGAAGCGCGTCGGCCGACTCGAGGAGGGCCTCGAATCTCCGTTGTTGTTCGGGGGTCCGGCGGAACGCGGGATCGCCGGAGAAATCCGCCCGGTGCCGTGCGGGCGGGAGCAGGGAGGGGTCGGACAGCAGGGTGACGCGCGGTTCGCGCTCGGTGATGAGCCGGCAGGACTCCTGGTGAAGAGGGTTGGCGACGGCTACTCGAAGGCTTTTCTGGCCGGGCAAGAATGGTTCCTCGGTCGGTTTCTCGTCATCACTCGGTCGCGTGTCAGCTCTCGACGAAGAGCCGCTGCGCGCGTTTCCACGCCTCCACGGACGTCACCATGTGAACCTTCATCGCGTGCCGTGCCTTCTCGGGGTCGCGTTGTTCGACCGCGCGCAGGATCTCGGTGTGCTCCTTCAGCGCGAGCGAGATAGCGCCAGGAAGTCGGTCGGTCAACTGACGGGCGTTCAGCAGCAGATCGCCCACGCCCTCGAGCACGTTGCAGAAGGCCACGTTGTGGCTCGCGACCGCCAGCGCCGCGTGGAAGGCGACGTCGGCGCGGTAGGCGCCGTGGCCTTCGTGGTGGGCGCGTTCGTAGTCCTCAAGGGCGAGCCTGATCGCGTCGAGGTCGGCGGGGGTCGCCTCCGTCGCCGCCCGCTCGGCGATCTCGGTCTCCAGCACACGGCGCAGCTCGTAGATGTCACCGACGGCCTCGCCTGCCAGTAATGCCGAGATGGCCGCCGACTCCACCGCCTCCTCGATCGACACGGAGGTCACTCTCGCCCCGACGCGGGGGCGCACGTCGAGGTAGCCCATGGTCACGAGCGACTGGACCGCCTCCCGTACGGTGTTGCGGCCGACACCGTACGCCGCCATCAGCTCCTTCTCGCCGGGGACCTTCGAGCCCGGCGGAAACTGGCCACTCTTGATCTTGAACAGGAGGTCGTCGGCGATCGACGCCGACAGGTTCCTCCTGGTCGCCTTGACACGAGGTTCGATCATATGATCTACTCCATTCATCCTACAAATAGGATTATTCGGATTCTAGCGAGAATCCGCCGCAGCAGCAAACCCCAAGCCTGTTCGATTCGTGGCGCAACGACGACATGGCAAGAAGTAATCAGAAAGAGCGGCAATGATGGTGACACAACGACGTCGGCTGCGTGCCGTCACGGTAATCGGCGCGGTCTCGGCGCTGGCCATAGCGCTTACCGCGTGTTCTGACGCCGAGCCGTCGGGCACCGTCAGTAGTACGCCACTCGACCCCGCGCTGGCCGAATCGGCGAAAGGCGATATCACGGTTTGCGGGCCGACGGACTCGTCCGGCGTCTGGCAGGCCACGATGACGGCCTTCAACAAGGCGCACCCGGGGACGACGGCCAAATATGTCGAGCTGGGCGCGTCGGCCGACGACCAGTTGCAGCAGATCACGCAGCGCATGCAGACGAAGTCGAACCAGTGCGACGTCTTCCGGCTGGACGTGGTCTGGACGGCGCAGTTGGCCGCCCAGGGATGGCTCGCGGACATGAGCAATGTCATCAAGTCGAAGCTGGACAAACTCATCCCGTCCACCGCCGGCACGCTGCTCTTCAAGGACAAATACTGGGGCGTCCCGTTCTATTCGAACACGGGGCTGCTCTATCACCGCACCGACCAGGTAAAGGCCCCGCAGACCTGGCAGCAGCTCTACTCCTACGGCGAGGCGGACCCGAAGAAGGGATTCCTCTACCAGGCGTCGCAGAGCGAGTCGCTGACCGTCAGCTTCCTCGAATTGCTCTACAGCGCGGGCGGCCAGGTGCTGAACGACAAGGGCGAAGTCGCCGTCAACTCCCCCGCGACGGTCGAGGTGCTGACGTTCATGCAGAACGGCGTCGACAAGGGCGCGTCACCGAAGGCGGTGCTGACGTACGACGAGGACGCCACCCGCCTCGCCTTCGAGTCCGGCGCCGGTGCGACGATGCGGAACTACCCCTACGCCTACGCGGCCGGCCAGAAGTCGGCCATCGCCGACAAGTTCGCCGTGACGCCGCTCCCCGGCTGGAAGGCGACAGGCAGCGGCGTCGGCGTGCTCGGCGGCAGCAACGTCGCCGTCAGCGCGTTCTCCAAGAACCAGGCCGGCGCCCTGGCGATGATCGACTTCATGACCGGCGACGAATGGCAGCAGCGGATCGCCGTCGACAACGCGCTCGCGCCCGCCGTCGCGGCGGCCTACACCGCCGAGCCGGTCAAGAAGGCCCTGCCCTTCTCGCAGGAGCTGCTGAAGGCGCTGACCGGCGCGAAGTCCCGCCCGGTCTCACCGGTCTACCCGCAGATCTCGCAGGCGATCTATCAGACCGTGGGCAAGGTGCTCTCCGGAGAGGTCGCGCCGCAGCCCGCCGCGACGCAGATGGCGGACAAGGTCGCCGCCGCCCTCAGGACCTTCTGATACCGATGCCGTTTCTCCGATCCTCGGGGCGGCCCCCCGCCTCCGGCGAAAGCCGCCTCGCAGGGCGGATGGTAGCTCCCGCCCTGATCCTCATGGCCGGCGTGGCCGGCTATCCCGTGCTCTACGCGATCTGGCTTTCGCTGCACCAGTACAGCGTCATCACCCCCGGGCTGTCGCGCTCTGTCGGCCTGAGCAACTACATCGAGCAGCTCACCTCGCCGGCGTGGTGGACGGCCGTGGGCAACACGTTCCTGTTCACCGCCATCTCGGTGCCGCTCGAACTGCTCATCGGGATCGGGATGGCGCTCCTGCTGAACATCGCGTTCCGGTTCAGGACGCTGCTGCGCAGCATCGTGCTGCTCCCGTACGCGGTCCTGACGGTCGTGAGCGCCATCACGTGGCGGACCATTTTCGACCCGGATCTGGGCCTCGTCTCCACCATGCTCAACTCACTCGGCCTCACCGACGCCGGCGTGGTCTGGCTGGGGCAGAGCGGATACGCGATGACGGTGGTGATCCTGGCCGACGTCTGGAAGACCGCGCCCTTCGTCGCGCTCCTGGTGCTCGCCGGGCTGCAGGTCATTCCGGCGGATCTGCGGGAGGCCTCGCAGATCGACGGCGCCGGCGCCTTCCGGCACTTCGTGAGCATCACGCTGCCCCTGCTCTGGCCGGCGATCGCCCTGGCGATGATCTTCCGGACGCTCGACGCGCTGCGCGTCTTCGACCTGCCGTTCGTGCTCACCCGTGGCGCGTACGGGACGGAGACGATGTCCGTGCTGGCCTACCAGACCCTGCGCGGCAACCAACTCGTCGGGCAGGGCTCCGCGGTGTCGATCCTCACCTTCGTGGTCGTCATGCTGGTGTCCTTCCTCTATATCCGCTTCGCCGGCGGCAACATCCGATCGGTCGTCAAGGGAGGTTCGCGATGACGAACGCGGCCATCGGCCGGCAGCCGTCGAAGCGGCGGCGGCCCCGGCGCGGCGCGGAGCACAACCCGCTGGTGTGGTGTGCCGTCGCCGTCGTCATGATCTTCTCGCTCGTCCCGCTCTACTGGCTCGTCAACACCTCGCTGAAGACCGGGCCCGATCTGTCGAAGGCGAGCCTCACCCCGCCGCATCCCACATTCGAGAACTACCAGGCGGTCCTCGGCGACGGCGACTTCCTGCGGGCGCTCGGCAATTCCCTCATCGTGGCGGCGACGACGACCCTTCTCGCGCTCGCCGTCGCGTCGTTCGCCGCCTATCCGCTGGCGCGGCTGAAGATGCGCGGCAAGTTCCTCATCCTGAGCATCGTGCTCTCGGTGACGACGTTCCCGGGCATCGCCATCGCCGCGCCGATGTTCTCGCTCTGGAACGACCTCGGGCTCTACAACACGCTCGTCGGGCTGATCATCCCCTACCTGACGTTCACGCTGCCGTTGTCGATCTACACGCTGGTCTCCTTCTTCAAGGAGATCCCGGTGGAGCTCGAAGAGGCGGCCTACATCGACGGGACGTCCCCTTTCCAGGCGTACTACAAGGTCATTCTGCCGCTGGCCGCGCCCGGCATCGCCACCGTGGGAATCCTCGCGTTCATCTTCGCCTGGAACGAGTTCCTGCTCGCGGCCACGCTGACGTACGGGCCCGAGGCGCGCACCGTTCCCGTCGCCATCGCGTTCTTCACCGGCGCGAGCGAGTACGAACAGCCGCTCGGCACGATCAGCGCCGCGTCCGTGATCATCTCGATCCCGCTGATCCTGCTGGTCCTGATCTTCCAGAAGAAGATCGTGTCCGGCCTCACGGCGGGGGCGGTGAAGGGATGAGCACCGGACGGTGGTGGCGCGAAGGGGCCTTCTACCAGGTGTACGTGCCGTCGTTCCAGGACGGGAACGGCGATGGGTTCGGCGACCTGTGGGGCGTGGAGCGGCGCCTGGACTACATCGCGGCACTCGGCGTGACCGCGATCTGGCTGAGCCCGGTCTACGCCTCGCCGTTGCTGGACCTCGGTTACGACGTCTCGGGGTACACGGAGGTCGGGGCGCCTTTCGGCGATCTGGCCACCTTCGACCGGGTGGTGCGCGGGGCGCACGAAAGAGGGCTCCGTGTCGTGCTCGACTACGTGCCCCAGCACACCTCCAGCGAGCACCCGTGGTTCCGCGACGCGCTGTCGGGCCGCGACGGCGCGCACCGGGACTGGTATCTCTGGCACGATCCCGGGCCCGGCGGCGGCCCGCCCAACAACTGGGCCTCCGCCTTCGGCGGCCCGGCCTGGACCTTCCACGAGCCGACCGGGCAGTACTACTACCACGCGCATCTGCCCGAGCAGCCGAGCCTGAACTGGCGCAATCCAGACGTCCAGCGGGCGATGTTCGACGTGATGAGGTTCTGGCTCGACCGCGGCGTCGACGGGTTCCGCGTGGACGCGGTGTGGCGGCTCATCAAGGACGCGCGGCTGCGCGACAACCCGGTGGACGACGGCGCCGGGTCGTTCGAGATCGGCGGCGCGGCCGCCCACACGACGGTCCGGCAGGTGCAGAAGTACACGGCCGACCAACCCGAGCTGCCGGGCCTGCTCGCGCGCATGCACACGGTCGTCGAGGAATACGACGACCGGATGCTGATGGGCGAGCTCCACCTCAAGCTCGAACGCGTCGCCGCCCTCGGATCGCGCGGGCTCGACATCGCGATGAACTTCTCCCTCATCGACGCCCCCTGGAACGGCGTCGCCCTGGCGGACCTCATCCAGCGCTATCACGCCGCGCTCCCCGCCGGTTCGCATCCGAACTGGGTGCTGAGCAACCACGACCGCTCCCGTCTCGCCAGCCGGATCGGGGCGGAACGCGTTCCGGGCGCGTTGGCGCTGCTGCTCACGCTGAAAGGGACGCCGACGCTCTACTACGGCGACGAACTCGGCCTCCCCGACTCCCCGGTCCCCGGCGACCGCGCCCGTGACTGCGCCGAACTGCGCGCGCCCGGTCTCGGGCTCGGCCGCGACCCGCAGCGCATGCCCATGCCCTGGTGCGAGAAGCCGGCGAACGCCGGATTCAGCGCCGAGGCTGCCGGCACCTGGCTGCCGATACCCGCGTGGGCGGGACGCTTCAGCGTCGAGAGCCAGGAACGCGACCCGCGCTCGGTGCACCGCCTCGTCACGGAACTCCTCATGCTCCGGCGGGAGCTGCCCGCCCTGCGCCGGGGCGGCATCACCATGCTCTCCGCCCATCCGGACCATCTGGCCTATCTGCGCGGCGACGGCGAGGAGGCGCTTCTCGTGGCGGTGAACCTGTCCGAGCGGGAGCAGACGATCACGTTCGACGGCTCCGGCCGTACACGCTGGTCGTCGCACGCGAGCACCGGCGACCCGCTGACAGGCGCGGTCTCCCTCGCGCCCTTCGAAGCACGGATTCTCACGATGACGGGGGCGCACGGCTAGAGAAGGCTCCTGCCGCGGCAGGAGCCTTTCCGTGGGTCAGGAACACCTTCCGGAGGTGTTCGTGTAGGTCGGGCTGTCTTTGGGGATCCAGCTCGTGGGCTGGTCCCCCGAGACTCCATAGGTACGCACTTTGTACGTGTGCACTCCGCTTATGCAGGTGATTCCGGTGGCGTTCGTCTGGCTGAACACGCCATAGCGCGAGAATTCCGCGGACTTGACACGGGAGCCGTCACGGAAGATCTCCACCCACATGATCGTCACCTCGTCGGGGGCCATGCCGCAACTCCATGGCGCGTACGCGAAGATCGTGCCTCCGGCGAGCACCGGCTTGCTCGCCGAATACGAGCAGGTGCCCAGTGCGCCGGCCCCGCTGGACTGGGCCGATGCCGCTGCCGGTGCGATGGTCAGGCCGGCGGCCATGGCGATCGCGACTCCCAGTATTCGTCTGAACAAGGTCGCTCACCTCTTTCGGAAGAAATGATCAGAAAAGCGCCCGGTCGAATTCGTGGGGCTTTTCCGTTCGGCATCCGAGATGCTAATGAGGCGCTGCTTCAGACCGGCTTCAAATCTTTGTCGCCGCGGTTCGGCATGATTTATGGATTTCCTGCCGCGCGGCCTTGAAGCGATGTGCCGGTGAGGTCTGCGTGTGGCGCGGCCACGACGGCCCTGCCCGGCTCCGCGCTGATGCGGCGCCGAGCGCGCCGAGCAGCGCCTCGGCCCGCTGCGCCGATGGTGCGGTAGTCGACGGCGAGCACGGCGAAACCGGCCCGCACCAGGTAGGCGGCGCCGGGGGCCAGCGCCTCCTTGACCATGTGGACGCTGTGGCCCATCACCACGCCGGGCACCGGCCCGTCCGCCTCCGGGGGCAGGTGGAGGTCGGCCGCGCAGCGCACGTCGCCGCTGCGGAACATGATGTGCTCGATCGTCATCGCGTCACTTCCGTGGGGAGGGCGGGTGGGGTCCAGTTCCAGAGCCGGGCGCTCTTGCGGCGGGCCATGCCGGAGGAGGCCAGGCGGGTCATCGCGGTCATGAGCCGGTAGGTGGCCCCGCTGGTCGACAGGCTGAGCCTGGGGTCGGTCCTGGCCATGCGCTGCACCTGCTGGGTGCGCGGGCGGCGGGCCTGGTCGTAGCGGCGCAGCGCCTCCGGCACGGGGCCGGTCGCCTCGGCCGCCAGGACGACGGCGTCCTCCAGCGCCTGGCAGGCGCCCTGGGCGAGGAACGGGGTCATGGCGTGGGCGGCGTCGCCGAGCAGCGCGACGCGGCCGTCGGCGTAGGAGGGCAGCGGGTCCAGGTCGTAGATGTCGTGGCACAGCACGGTCTCGGGCGGTGTGGCGGCCAGCAGCGCGCCGATCGGCTCGTGCCAGCCGCGCGTCCTGCGTCGTACCTCGCCGAGATCGTCGTCGAAGCGCGTGCCGGGCTCGTCCTGGCGGACGGTGAGGAACCAGAACACCCGCTCGCCGATCAACGGGTGCGCGCCGAACCGGGCGCCACGCCCCCAGGTCTGGTATCCGCTCACCTGCCGGACCGAACCCGGCTCCGTCACCCCGCGCCAGCACAGGATGCGCTGGAAGACCGGCTCGGGGGTGTCCGGCCAGACGCGGCGGCGCACGGTGCTGTGGACGCCGTCGGCCCCGACCAGCAGATCGGCCCGCAGTTCGCCGCCGTCGCCGCAGGTGACCGTGACGCCGTCGCCGTCCTGCCGGACGCCGGTGACCTCGGCGCCCGCCTCGGTGGGCACCGAGCAGGCCCGGAACTCCTCGCGGACGCCCAGGGCGTCGGCGGCGCGCAGCGCGTTCGGCGCGAACGACCAGCCCGCGCCGACCTCTCCGAGTTCGCGGGCCCGCTCCAGCACGGTCACCGTCCAGCCGGCGCGCAGCAGGCCGATGGCCGCGGCCAGCCCGCCGATCCCCGCTCCGGCCACGATCGCGGAGCGGCCCTGGTCACGCTTCATCGGTGTCCCCCTCGTGTCGCGGGCCAGGCATGGTCGCGAAGGCCTGGTCCATCCAGTCGAAGACGTCGTGCGCCACCCGCAGCCGCCGGGTGCGCGCCGGGTCGGGGCCGGCCAGGTCCATGCCGGCCGCGGTGATCTCGCGGAACGCGGCCAGGCCCGCGACCCTGCGCCGGACGACCCGCTCCCAGGCGTCGTCGTCGACCTGGTAGTAGTGCGTCTTCTGTCCGGGCCGGGTGCGGCGGCGGACGAACCCGGCGTCGATGAGCAGGCGCATGCTGGTGGCCAGCGAGGCCCGGCTAGCGCCGATCGCCTCGGCGATCTGGCCCGCCGACTGTTCCGGTGGGTCGCAGATCATCAGCCAGGCCAGCACGCGACCGGCCGCCACAGGCGCAGCCAGACGGCGAACACCACCGCCGCGCCGGCGATCCGGAGCCAGGTGACCCCGAACACGCCGACGTGCTCGAACAGCGTCACGGCGAACGCGGGCCCGAGGTAGTGGAAGACGGCGCTCACCGCGAAGAACACCTGCGGCGGCACCCGGCCGGACAAGTGCGGCGCTTTGACGGACGACATCACCGGAGTAGCGTGGCAAAACCTGCCCGCGTAGCTGAATGCCATTCTGTAGGCGAGAGGCCCCCATTGCCGTTGAATTCAAGGCCATCCGGCCAGACCGCCCCCGATCCCGGCACGATCGACGGCGTCAACGCCAGGTTGCTCACCGAGTTGCACGCCGACCCGCTGCTGTCGATGTCCGAGCTCGCGCGCCGGGTCGGCATGTCCGCGCCCGCGGTCACCGAACGCGTGCAGCGCCTCCAGCGCGCGGGCGTCATCACCGGGTTCCGCATGGACGTCGCGCCCGAGGCCCTGGGCATGACCGTGACCGCGCTCATCCGCGTCCGCCCCGGCCCCAGTCAGCTCCCCAAGGTGGCCGAGACCGCCCGCCGGACGCCGAACGTGGTCGAGTGCCACCGCATCACCGGGGAAGACTGCTTCATCCTGAAAGTGCACGCGCCGTCGATGGCCGGGCTGGAGGAGATCATCGACCGGTTCGTCCTCCACGGGCAGACGACGACGTCGATCGTCGTCTCGACACCGGTCCCGCTCCGCCCGCTGCCGGTCCCGGATCCTGGCGGCGACTCCACCGCCGGTCCGGGGCAGCGCACGACGTGAGCGCCGTCGCCACGGTCGCGAGAGGGCTCGGGGAGCGCAGAGGGCTCAGGGGGCGATGCCCACGCCGTCGATCCGGCTCCAGGCACGCTCCTGCGCGGCGGTCATCGCGGGCCAGCGCAGGCCGCCGGGCCGGGGCCGGATCTTGGTGGCGTACGGCGCGGGGCTGAACTCCGGGTCGTAGAAGCACCCGGTGCCGTAGGCGCCGTCGAAGGTGCCACAGGACCGTGCGATCGAACGCGGAGTCGGCTTCCGGCCGGAACGCACCCAGGTGTCGAGCGCGGCGATGGAGGCGGCGTACTCGGAGTCGCTCAGCTCGCTGTGCTCCGACTCCTTCGTGAACGTCTGGACGAGATGCCCGTCCTGGCCGGCGCTCCGGAGAGTGGCGCGGTAGGCCGCCTCGTGCTCCACGGCGACCTGCGGATCGTCGATCGCGTGCAGGGTGAGGACCGGGAGCGGCACCCGGCCGGTGAGGTCGCTGTCGTAGGAGAGGTCACGGCGTGCGGTGGGGTCGGCCGAGAATCGAGCCACACCCGCGTTGAGCGCCCTGTCGTCGTGTGAACCCTCGTACCGTACGCCCCGGTTGGTGAAGGGGTTACGGCCGTCGAGCCGCTTGGACACGATGTCCTGGAACAGGAAGGTCGCGTACAGCAGGTTCGTCGCCAGTGAGCGCTCCGGGGTGCGGGTGACCGCGAGGATGTCGCCGAGGTTGCGCCGCTGCGCCGCGGTCCGGTCGGCGGGGTCGGAGTCGATGCCGGTGCACTCCCGCAGACGGGCCTGGACGTCGGCGGGCGTCATGGTGGAGCCGGCGGGGAGCCCCTGCCACAGCGGATACTGCGGCTCCTCCGGGCGAGGGAGGTTGCGGCAGTAGTACTGGTAGACCACGCGCAGGTCCACGCGGTGGTCGTAGCCGCGCGAGCCGCCGCTCAGCAGGCCGTTGGTCAGCAGCACCCCGTCGTAGGCGCCGGGCTGCCGGCCGTAGGTCTCGGCGACCTTGGCCGCGACGTTCCCGCCCCAGGACTGGCCATGGAGGTAGGTGCGCTCCGGCCGGCCGAAACGGCCGGCGAACAGGCGGCGTACGTTCTCGGTGTCGGCGGCGGCCATCCTGACCCCGTAGCCGCCCCGCCGGTACGAGGAGCCGGCCCAGGCGTATCCCTGGTCGACCAGCACCGCCCAGCGCTCCAGGTCCTCCGCCGGGCTGGAGGAGTCGTAGGAGAAGTCGGGTCCGCCGTGGGCGTGCACGACGAGGGAGCCGTTCCAGCGCTTGGGGACGGCCATCGTGTAGTAGGCGCCGTTGGCGTCCTGCCCGGCGTGACAGGTGGCCTTCGCGGCCAGGCCGGACGGGCAGGCCACAGCGGTGGGCCGGGTGGTGCCCGCCTCGGCCGAGGGCGCGTTGCCGAGAGGGCCCAGGAGGGCGACGGCGAGCACCGCCGTGAGTGCCGCCGGACGGCGCCGGCGGCCTTCGGACCGCCGCGAACGAGGTGCGGGCGCGTCAGGCGTGGTCAAGAACTGCTCCTTCATGTCGGGTCAGGCGGGGCCATGTCGGGTCGGGCGGGGCCGAAGACGCGGATCGCGTCCGGCGGGAGTTCGACGATCAGCTCGGAGCCGTGGTCGACGGGCGTCAGGGTCCGCACCACCAGCTCGCGCTCCCCGAGATCCGTCACGTACCGGTAGTGGTCGCCGAGGAAGGCCCGGGAACGGACCTTGACCGTGACCGTGTTGACGGCGCCGGCCGTGTCCGCGGGGGCGCCGCCCGGCGGGTGCACCACGATGCGCTCCGGGCGGACGGTGAGCCGTACGTCGCCGTCGAGGCCCGCGCCGGCCGGCACGATGAGCGGCCGGCCGAGGCCGTCGAGCCACACCCGTGCGGTGCCGTCCGCGCCCGGCGCGGCTCGCCCCGCGAGCACGTTCACGGTCCCCACGAAGTCGGCGACGAACACGTCGGCCGGCTCCTGGTAGATCTCCTCGGGGGTGCCGACCTGCCGGACCCGGCCCTGGTCCATGACCATGATCCGGTCGCTCATCGAGAGCGCCTCGTCCTGGTCGTGCGTCACGAAGACGGTGGTGACGCCGATCCGCTGCTGCAGGGCGCGCAGCCACTCCCGGGCGCGCTCGCGCAGCTTGGCGTCCAGGTTGGAGAACGGCTCGTCCAGCAGCAGCAGGTCGGGCGGGTGCGCCAGCGCGCGGGCCAGCGCCACGCGCTGCTGCTGCCCGCCGCTGAGCTCGTGCGGGTAGCGGCCCTCCAGGTGGTCGAGCTCGACGAGTTCGAGCACCTCCCGGACCCGGGCCGCCCTGGCCGGGCGCCTCTCCTTGCGGAGCTTGAGCGGGTACGCGACGTTGTCGTGCACCGACAGGTGCGGCCAGACGGCGTAGGACTGGAACACCACGCCGCAGTTGCGGCGCTCGGGCGCCACGTCGATCCGGCCGCCGTCGAACACCGTCCGGTCGCCGAAGGTGATGGTCCCGCTGTCCGGCGAGTGCAGACCGGCGATCGACCACAGCGTCGTCGACTTGCCGCAACCGCTGGGGCCGAGCAGCGTGAACAGCTCGCCGTCCCGTACGTGCAGGTCGAGGTCGTGGAGCACGACGTTGGCGCCGAAGCTCTTGGCGACCTTGGTCAGTGTCAGATCAGGCATGTGCCCGCACCCCCAGGAAGATTCGTCCGGCGCCGAGCACCGCGAGGGTGATGACCATCTGGATCACCCCGAAGGCGGCGACGGCGCCGCCGGTGCTCGTCGCCGCGAGTTGCAGCATGGTCAGGCCCATGACCGGGGTCCGGTCGGTGACGAGGAAGACTGCGGGGTCGGCGTCGTTGAGCATCGACACGAACAGCAGGACGAAGCACGCTGCCATGGCGGGGGCGCTCAGCCGGAGCACGACGCTCATCGCGGCCTGCCACCAGGTGGCCCCCGACGTACGGGCGGCGCGGACGAGGTCCTCCCCGATCGCGGCCAGCGCCGGGTAGAACACGCCGTAGCCGAGGGCGAGGCTGCGCACGGCGAACGCGAGCCCGATCCCCCACAGGCTGCCGCGGACGGCGCCGCTCGGGTCGAGGATCGCGAACGACCAGAAGAACGCCATGCCCGTCACGAGCCCGGGCATCATCCGGGGCCACACCACCGCCTGCTGCAGCGATCCGCGGAACCGGAAGGCGGAGCGGTGGGCGACCACCGAGACGACGGCGATGGCCGCCGTCGTCAGCAGCCCGCCCACACCGGCGATGAGCAGGCTGTTCACGATCGATTCCGACCAGATGGGATGGTCGGCGATGGCCTGGAAGTTCGCGGTGGTCAGCACGGACCACGGCGTGACGTACGGGGTGAGGATGCTGGTGAAGGCCGACATCACGACCCCGGCCAGGGGGACGACGACCAGCACGCCCAGCGCGGTGGCGAGCACGGCCGCCAGCGCCCAGCGGACCGGTCCGAGGCCCACCACCCGCGTCGCGGCCGCCTTCCCGGTGACCGTGGTGTACCGGGAGGCGTCTCCGACGAGCCGGTTGCGCAGGACGAGGAGCCCGGAGACGCAGACGAGGAGGAAGACCGCGCCGGCGGACACGAGCCCCTGGTTCGGCGGCGCCGCGTTGATCCAGTTGTCGTACAGGTACGTCGACACGAAGGTGATGTTGTTGGAGAACCCCAGGATCAGCGGCAGGCCCAGCACCTCGAAGGAGATCGCGAACACGAGGAGCGCGGAGGTGAGGACGGCCGGCCGCAGCAGGGGCACGGTCACCGAGACCAGCGCCCGCAGCGGGCCCGCGCCCGCGCTGCGCGCCGCGTCCTCCAGGGCGGGGTCGATGGCGAGCACGGTGGTGCGGCAGAAGAGGAACACGGTCGGCGCGGCCACGGTGGTCGCCACCAGCGCCATGCCCGGCAGGGTGTACAGGTCGACGGGGAACCAGAGCACCGTGTTGACCTCGAGCCAGGAGCTGACGTACCCCGACGGCGCCCACATCGCCATCCAGCCGACGATGAGCACGAGCCCGGGGAGCATGATCGGCAGGATGAGGAGCCCGGCGAAGAGCCGGCGGAACGGCACGTCGGTACGGGTCAGAAGCACGGCCGCACCCACGCCGAACAGCACGGACGACACCGTCGTGAGGGCGGCGAAGGCGGCGCTGTTGCCGACCGCGGCCCACCAGGCCGGGTCGGTCAGGAGGTCGCGGAAGTTGCCGAGCGTGAGGTGGCCGCCGGATCGGTAGAGCGGCGCCGACCACAGCGACGCGAGGGCGATCGGCACCACGGGGCCGACGACCACGACCAGGGTCACGGCCCAGATCAGGTAGTGGCCGGCGGTCGCCGGCACGGACAGGCGCCGCGGCCCCCGGGGGCGGCCGGACTCCGGGGCGGCCGTACCGGGCCTCGGCCCGGCCGTCACCGTCATCGGCCGAAGGCCTTGTTGAAGCGGGCGACGATCGGGCCGTGGTCGTCGGCGAGCTTCGGCGAGAACGTTCCGATGATCAGGTTCTCCTCGCCGACCGCGGCCTTGACCTGGGGCAGGCCGAAGTCGCACCTCACCCCGTCGCGGTAGGGCGTGAACCCGCCCTGGCACGCGACCTCCTGTCCCTCGACCGACAGCAGCCAGTTGACGAAGACCTTGGCCGCGTTCGGGTGCCCGGCCTTGGCGGTCACCCCGATGCCGCGCGGCAGCAGCGGCGTCCCGTCCTTGAGATAGCCGTAGTTCACGACCTTGGCGACGTCGCCGGTGATGAACGCCCGGACGGTGCCGGCGACGAAGAACTCGGCGGCGTACTGGCCCTGGGCGAGCTTGGTCACCAGCGGGCCGTTGCTCGACTCCACCCGGGCGTGGGCGCCGATCTTCTCGAGCGTGGCCCACCCGGCTTCGCCGTACTTGCCGAGGTAGGCGCTGGTGGCCCCGAACTGGATGACGTTGCTGATGTCGGTCGTCGCGATCTTCCCGTCGAGCTGCCGGGCCATCGCCGCCAGCTCCACCATCGTGGTGGGCTGCTTGGCTTCGGGGAGCAGCGCCTTGTTGAACACCGCGATGACCGGGTCCACCGACATGGAGTAGACGCCCGGGCCCAGCACCGCGTGGCCGGGCAGGTTCGGCGTGTTCGGATCGGTGTAGTCCTCGACGTTGCCGTTCTTGATGAAGGACAGCCAGCCCACCACGTCGCTGCTCATGACCACGTCGGCCGACGAGGTCCCCGACGCCGATTCGGTCTCGTACCGCTGGAACATCTCCTGGTTGCCGAGCGTGAGGCTGCGGAGCGTGATGCCGGGGTGCGCCTTCTCGAAGGCCTTCACCAGCGGCGTCATCTGCTGCTCCTCGCTGTTGGTGTAGAGCAGGACCTCGCCCTCGGCGCGCGCCGCCTTGAGGGTGGCGTCGTCCACGGGGGTGACCGCCGAGGCCTGCCCGACGTTCGCCGTCGCCTTGGGCGTCGTGGAGGCGGTATCACCGGCCGGGCTGCCGCACGCCGCGGTCAGGGCGGCGGCGAGCGCGAGGGGGAGAAATGCGGTCCTTCTCATGGTGTTCCTCGGGGGTTTTCGACGGCGGCGACGCCGGGCCGGACGCTGAGGACCGTGCGGACGGTTGATCACGGTCGACTCACTGTGACATCCGCCATCTTGTGAATGCTATTGCAAAACTGTCAATAGTTGCAGAGAGCTTTTGCCATGGAACCTTTGCGGCTGTGCGGCCCAGGCGGAGATGGCGGCACGACGTGCCGCCATGGGACGCTCATTCGTGACCGCGGCGCCCGATCAGCCGCTGGCCAGTGGCCATGCCGGTGGCCCGATCGGCCGCCCGGTCAGGCGATCGCCTGGGCCGCGGCTCGGCCGGCCACCCGGCCGGAGAAGAGGCAACCGCCGAGGAACGTGCCCTCCAGGGCGTTGTAGCCCATCATCCCGCCGCCGCCGAAGCCGTTGACCTCGCCCGCGGCGTAGAGGCCGGGGAAGGGGCCGCCGTCGGCGCGCAGGCATCGGCCGTCGAGGTCGGATTCGAGGCCACCGAGCATCTTGCGCGACAGGATGTGCAACCGTACGGCTATCAGCGGCCCCGCCTTCGGGTCGAGCAGCTTGTGCGGGGTCGCCACCCGGCTCAGCTTGTCGCCGCGGTAGTTGCGCGCGCCCCGGATCGCGGTCACCTGCGCGTCCTTGGTGAACGCGTTGTCGATCTCCCGGTCGCGTGCCTCGACGAGGGCCCGGAGCGCCGCCTCGTCGATCTCCGGCGCGTCCGGACCGGCGAGCTTGTTCATGCCCGCGACCAGCTCGGTGAGGTCTCCGGCGACGACGAAGTCCGCCCCGTGCCGCTTGAACGCCTCCACAGGGGCCGGCGCCCCGCCCTTGACGCGCGACAGGACGAGCTTGAGGTCCTTGCCGGTGAGGTCGGGGTTCTGCTCCGATCCGGAGAGCGCGAACTCCTTTTCGATGATCTTCTGGGTGAGCACGAACCACGAGTGGTCGTAGCCCGTCAGCCGCAGGTGACGCAGGGTTCCCAGGGTGTCGAAGCCCGGGAAGTACGGCGCGGGCAGCCGCCTGCCGGTGGCGTCGAGCCAGAGCGACGAGGGGCCGGGGAGGATGCGGATGCCGTGGTTGTCCCAGATCGGGTCCCAGTTGCGCAGGCCCTCCACGTAGTGCCACATCCGGTCCGGGTTGACGACCCGGGCGCCGGCCGCCTCGGTGATCCCCAGCATCCGGCCGTCCACGTGCGCCGGCACGCCCGACACCATCGTCCGCGGCGGCGGCCCCAGCCGGGCCGGCCAGACCTTGCGGACCAGGTCGTGGTCGCCGCCGATGCCGCCGCTGGTGACGATCACGGCCTGGGCGCGCAGCTCGAAGTCGCCGGTCGCGACGCGTGAGGTCGGACGGCCTCGGTCCGCGGCCGTCGGCTCGAGCACCTGCCCGCCCACCCCGACGGCCGCGCCGCCCTCGACGAGGAGGGCGTCGACCCGGTGGCGGAACGCCAGGCGGATCCGCCCGCCGTCGGCATGGGCGCGGACCCGGCGCTGGAAGGGCGCGATCACACCGGGTCCGGTCCCCCACGTGATGTGGAAGCGCGGGACCGAGTTGCCGTGGCCCTCGGCGCGGCCGTCACCGCGCTCGGCCCAGCCCACCAGCGGGAAGACCCGGTGCCCCATCTCGCGCAGCCAGGCCCGCTTCTCGCCGGCCGCGAAGTCGACGTACGCCTCGGCCCACGCGCGGGGCCAGCGGTCCTCCTCGCGGTCGAACTGCGCGCTGCCGAGCCAGTCCTGCCAGGCCAGCTCGCGCGAGTCCTTGATCCCCATCCGGCGCTGCTCGGGGCTGTCCACGAAGAAGAGCCCGCCCAGGCTCCAGAACGCCTGGCCTCCCAGCGACTGCTCCCCCTCCTGCTCCACCAGCACGACCGAGCGGCCGGCGTCGGCGGCCTCGGCGGCCGCCACCAGGCCGGCGAGGCCCGCCCCGACGACGATGACGTCGGCGTCAGCCACGACTCACGTCCAGCGGCGGCGCGGGCGACGTGGCGGGCTGCGGCACGGGCGGCGTGGCGGGCGACGTGGCGGGCGACGTGGCCATCGCCGTCACGGCGCTGATCGGCCTGGTCATCGAGCGTTTCCTGCGACCGCTGGAGTTCTCCTTTCCCTGATC
>NZ_JBFAIM010000060.1:0-89162 GCF_040654715.1 Nonomuraea sp. NPDC050643
GACGAACTCTTCGCCTCAGGCGACTTCGCCGCCGCCGACGGCCTCTACCGGCGGGGGCGCCGCCCCGCGGCCCCCCCCCCGGCCCGCCGCGGACCCTTCCCCGGCCGCGGCGGCCGGGGTTGGGCTGCTCGACCATCTCCCGGATCGTATCGCCCTAACGAGACGGCACGGTCCGTCTTGACAGCACCCTGTGGCGAGACGTACCGTCTTGTCTCGTCACAGGGTGACCCGATCAGGAGGAGGTGGAGCCCATGAGCAGGGTGTGGTTCATCACGGGCGCGTCGCGAGGTCTGGGCCGGGCGTTCGCGGAGGCGGCGCTGCGGGCGGGAGACCGTGTCGTCGGCGCCGCGCGGAACGTCGAGCCGCTCGCCGACCTCGCCGAGGAACATCCCGGCCGGCTGGTACGGCTGCCGCTCGACGTCACCGACCGCGCGGCCGTGTTCGAGGGCGTGGACCGGGCGGCGGCGGCCTTCGGGCGGCTCGACGTCGTACTCAACAACGCCGGCGGCCTGCTCCTGGGGATGGTGGAGGAGGCGACGGAAGAGCAGATCAGGGCCCATCTCGACGTCAACCTGTTCGGCGCGATCTGGGTCACCCAGGCCGTGCTGCCGCACCTGCGGGATCAGGGTTCCGGGCACATCCTGCAGGTCACGACCATGGGCACCGGCGGCGGCTTCCCCATGGTCGGCCTGTACGCGGCCGGCAAGTCGGCGCTCGACTCGGTCTCCGAGGCCGTGGCCATGGAGACCGAGCAGTTCGGCGTCAAGCTCACCATCGTCCAGATGGGCGGCTACGACACCGGCCTGTTCACCACGGGCACCACGACGACGGCACCCGACCCGCGCTACCGGGAACTGCGCGAGAAGCTGACCGCGATGTGGGGCGACGACGCCGGCCCCGCCCCGAGCACGGCCGCTCCCGTGATCATGGAGCTGGTCGACCTGCCCGAGCCGCCCCGGCGCCTCATCGTCGGGGGCGGGTCCTTCGACATCGTGCAGCAGGACTTCGAGGCCCGCACGGCGGAATACCGCGCCTGGGAGCACCTCAGCCGCAAGGCGCCCGGCTGAGGCGCGACGCCTGCTCGAAGACCCCAGCAGGGCGGCGGTCAGCGCCTTGCTTGCGCACGGCCCGCCGGGGTACGGCTCCCGTGGAGAGTGGAGAAATCTCTAGCGATCCCCCGGGAAGGTGTCTACATTCACACCATGCTCACGCTCAACGCCCTGGTGGGCGACGCGACGCTCGAACTCCGCGTGCTCGTGCCCGGACCGGCGGGCGCGCTGGACGAGCCGGTGGTGTGGGTCCACAGCACCGAGCTGCCCGACCCTTCGGCGTACGTCCAGGAGAGGGAGCTGGTCCTGACCAACGGCCTGTGGCTGGGCCAGGTGACGGCGGCCGAGTTCGTGGCGAACGTGAAGCGGGCCAAGGCCGCGGGGATCGTGTTCGGCCTGCGGGCCGAGATGCCGCACACGCCGGAGGAGCTCGTCCAGGCGTGCGAGGAGGCGGAGCTGCCCCTGCTGGAGATCTCCCAGGCGGTGCCGTTCACCGCGATCTCCCACGCGGCCTCCGCGATCTACACCGACCGGCGTCAGCAGGACCTCATCGGCATGGTGCGCCGCGGCGACGCGCTGGCCACGGCGATCTCGCGCGGCGCCGGCGCCTCCGGTGTGCTCCGCGTGCTGACGAAGGACCACGACCTGCCCCTGGCGGTGGTCGACCGGATGGGCCGGCTGCTCGCGACGACCGGCGCGCGGCTCGACGAGGAGCAACTGCGCATCGTGGCCGCGGGGCTGTCCCGGCGCCCGCCGGCCTTGGAACTCGACCTCGGCACCGGCATGGCGGCCCTGTACCCCGTGGGCGCGGTGGGCGACATCGACGCGGCGCTCGTCTGCCTGCGCCCGCTGTTCGGCCTGGCCCCCGCCGAGCACGAGGCGCTGGAACAGGCCGCCAGGTTCCTCAGCCTGGAGGTGGCCAAGCAGCAGGCCGTCCAGGCCATCGAGATGCGGTTCGCCGGCGAGCTGCTGGAGATGGTGCTGTCCGGCGGACGCACGGTGGAGGTGGCCGGACGATTGCGGGCGTTCGGCGTGGACCCGGCCGGGCCGCTGACGGTCTGCGCGGTCGCCTTCGCCGAGGAGGAGGCGGCCACGCCGCACGGGCTCGCGCAGGTGATCGGCGACTTCCTCGCCACCGAGGGGGTGCCGGCCGTCGTGGCGGGCGGCACCCAGGACGTCGTCACGGTGCTCGCCTGGCACCGGCCGGAGCGGGAGCTGTCCCTGCTGGCGCAGCGGCTGGTCAAGGCCGTGGACCAGCGGTTTCCCGGACGGCGTCCCGTCGCCGGGCTCGGCGGCATGGCGCCGCACTCGGCGGAGCTGCGCCGGCCGCTCATGCAGTCCCGGGAGGCGTGCCGGGTGCTGCGCCGCAACCGCAACGGGCCGGCCGTACGCGGCTTCGCCGAGCTGGGTACGCACCGGCTCCTGCTCGGGCTGGTCGACCCGGGCACGCTGCGGGCGTTCTCCCGTGATCTGCTGGCGCCCCTGCGCGAGCACGACGCCCGGCGCGGCGGCGACCTCGAACGTACGGTGCGCGTCTTCCTCGACCACGACGGGCAGTGGGCGACGACGGCCGCCGCCCTGCACATCCACGTCAACACCCTGCGCAACCGGCTCGCCAAAGCGGCCGAGCTGACCGGCAGGGACGTCAGCCGCACCGAAGACCGGGTCGACCTGTTCCTCGCGCTCGCCATTGACGCCATGGCGTGACCGGCGGGCGGGCTGGAAGGCCCACATCACGCCGGCCGGCTCAGATCCGCGCCGCCTGCCGCCACAGGCGGGCGTTGCCCAGGGTGGCCATGGGCTGCAGCATCATGTGGTCGAACGCCGCCAGAGGCTGCCCCTGGGCCAGGCGTCGCGGCAGGTCGGGGTTGGCCAGCGCGCCCCGTGCCACCGACACCAGGTCGGCATGGCCGTCCGACAGCACCTGGGCCGCCTGGGCGAGGTCGTGCATGCCGCCGTTCGCGATGACGGGCAGGCCGGTCACCTGGCGGGCCAGGCCGGTGATCGTGACGCCGCCGTCCAGGCGCGCCGTCTCGATCCAGTCCCGCCCCTCGCTGGCGATGTGCAGGTAGCTCGCGCCCGCCTCGGCCAGCGCCGCGAAGATGACCTTCGCGTCGTGGCCGCCGCCCGGCCACCGGTGGACGAAGTCGTTCACCTTGCCCTGCGAGAGCCGGATGCCGACGCAGAAGTCCGCGCCCAGCTCGGCACGGATCGCGGCCACCACTTCGGCGGCGAAACGTACCCGGCCGGCCACCGGGCCTCCGTAGGAGTCGTCGCGCAGGTTGGTGTAGTCGGTGAGGAACTGGTCCACCAAGTAGCCGTTGGCGCCGTGCACCTCGACGCCGTCGAAGCCCGCCTCCTTGGCGCGCACGGCCGACCGCACGAAACCGACCACCGCCGTCTCGATGTCGGCCGGGTTCATCGCCCTGGGCGTCGGCCACGTTCCGCTGCCGCCGTACTCGGGCATCTTCTCCCCGCGCGGAGGCACGGCCGACGGGCCCGCGGTGTCGTCGCGGTAGCGGTTGCCTTGTGACAGCGCACCGGCGTGCATCACCTGCATGATGATCCGCGACCCGGCGGCGTGCACCCGCCCGGTGATCTCCCGCCAGGCGGCCACGTGCTCGCCGGACACCATGCCCGGCTGGTTGAGGTAGCCCTGGCTGTAGACGGTGTCGGTGTAGGTGCCCTCGGTGATCAGCAGGCCGAAGCCGCCCTGGGCGTACGCGGTGTAGTAGTCGGTCATCTCCGGGGTCGGCGTGCCGTCCGGAGCCGCCGAGACCCGGGACATGGGGGCCACCGCGAGGCGGTTGGCCAGGGTGAGCCGCCCGATCCGTTCGGGCCGCAGTGCCGGGTGGCCGGAGCCGATGAGGTCGTCGGTCATGGGAATTCGCTCCTTGAAAGGGTGATGAACGTCAGGGCAGCACGTCGATCGCCAGCGGCGTCGGGTCGCCCCCATTGATCTCCACGAGGTCCTGCGGGCAGGCGGACACCACGACGACGCAGTCCGTGTCCGCCCGGAAGGTGATCGCGTCCCCCGGCCGGCCGACCGCCGGCAGCCAGCGGAGCCGCCCGCCGTCCTCCACGGGGATGCGCATGAACACGTTGACCGGCTGCGGAGTGAACGGGACGGACAGCCCCATCCCGGCCAGAGCCCGGCTCAGGTTGTCCGCGCACGAGGCATGGACGCCCTCCACCCCCAGCGCGGCGTACCGGGCCGGGTCGCAGGCCGGGATCAGCATGTCGTGCCAGCCCGGGGACGTGTCGGAGACCAGCGTGAGGACGGGCCGGCGGCGGTCGGTGACGAACCGCTCCCCCACCACGGGAAAGAGCCGGTTCGTGGAGCCGCGGGTGTGGGCGGCGCTCAGATGCTCGGCCGGTCCTTCAGCGGAACCGCCGGCCCCGGCGGAGGCGGGGACGAAGGCGAAGACGTCACCGACCTGGCCGCCCTCCAGATCGACGACGCTCACGAGCTGCCCGGCGGCGACCCGCACGGCACGGCCCTCGCGGGCGGGTACGACCGTGCGCCTTCCGGCGGTCATGGATCTCATGGCCCCAGAAAACCATCGCGGCCCCCACGTGGCCTATGGAGGATTATCCAGCGAATCACAAATCCGCTGAAGCAATCTCCATCAGACTCGAAGCCCTTACCGGCATATTCCTCGGAAGGGCTTGAAGTTGACGTATGCGTCAACCCCTAGCGTCGTCGTCGATCGTTCGACGAATCCGCGTCGGGGCCGTCCTGCGCGGTGTTCGGTACCTATCGGGGAGGTCCCATGACCGTTGCCATCCCAGCCACCCACCGCGAGGTGCACCTGGCCGCTCGCCCGCAAGGGGAGCTTCGCACCGACCACTTCCACGTGGTCGAGGCCCCGGTGCCCGAGCCCGCCCCCGGTCAGGTGCTCGTGCGCAACCGGCTCATGACCGTCGTCGCCGTGATGCGCACCCTGATGCAGGACGACGCCGACCTGCCCATGCCGCCGTACAGGACGGGCCGGCCCCTGTGGGGACCGGCCATCGGCGAGGTGATCTCCGCGCCGGGCACCGGCCTGAGCCCGGGCGATCTCGTCAGGCACAATCACGGCTGGCGCGAGTACGCGGCCGTCGACGCGGCCGAGGCGCAGCGTGTCGACCCTGAGGAGATGCCCGATGTGGCCGCTCACCTCTCACAGGGATTCACCGCCTGGTCGGGCATCGTACGAGCCGCCGAGGTACGGAAGGGGGACACCGTGTTCGTCACCGGCGCGGCGGGCGGCGTCGGCTCCCTGGCCGGGCAGTTCGCCCGCCTGCGGGGAGCGACACGGGTGATCGGCAGCACCGGCTCCGAGCGCAAGGGCCGGCACCTGATCAAGGAGCTGGGTTACGACGCCGTTGTCATCCGCGGAGCGGGCCCGATCGAGGAGCAACTGCGCGAGGCGGCCCCGGACGGGATCGACGCCGTGTTCGACAACGTCGGCGGCGAACAACTGTCGGCCGCACTGGCGGTGGCCCGCCGCGGTGCCCGCGTCGCCCTTGTCGGCACCCTGTCCGGCCAGCTCTCCGGGGACTTCACCGCCCCGATCGAGATCGACACCGGTTCCCTCATCCTCCGGGGGATCACGCTGCGCGGCATGTCGGGCAGCGATCATCTGGACGCGATCCCCCAAGCGATGCGGGAGTTCGGCCGCGCACTGCGCGAGGGCACCCTCACCTTCCCGCACACCCGTCTGTCGGGCATCGACCAGGCGCCGCGGGCGTTGTGCGAGTTGCTCCAAGGACGCCACATTGGTGCGGTGGTCGTAGAGCTGTGAATCCGGCAACCGAAAGGGCGAGCATGCGTATCGGCGAGGCGGCGGCTGCCGCGGGTCTGACTCCACGGGCGCTGCGCTACTACGAGCAGCGCGGGCTGCTCGTGGCACGGCGCACGACGTCAGGCCACCGCGAGTACGGCCATGACGACGTCTGCCGGTTGCGGACCGTACGCGACCTGCTGGGCACCGGCCTGACGATCGGCGACGTCAAGGCATTCGCCCACGTCCTCGACATGAAGTTCGCGCCGGATGGCGAAGGTTCCGGGATCGTCACAGACGATCCGGGCGGTTGCCCGCCCGCCGAGGTCGCCATCCGGAGGCTGGCCGATCTCGACGAACGCATCGGGCGGCTGACCGACGTGCGCGACCGTCTCGCCGACGCGCTCGCTCACCGATTCGGCGAGGTGTTCCGCGGTCTCGATCACCCGCATGAACGCCGGCCTGAACGAGCAGCCTGACCGAGCAGCCTGACGATCCACGGGCCGGTCCCGGCAGCGATGCGCGCGACGTGTGCTTCTCAGGGGACCAGGACCCGCTCCGTCCGGTATCCCGTCTCATCCGTCCCAGCGACGGGTCGTCTCAGTCGGCGGTGACCAACGACCGCGCGTGCCGGATCCTGACGCGGACGTGGCTGCCGATCGTGGGAAGCTCGGCGGCGAGCACGTCCCCGGGGTGCAGGCAGGTCAGCGGGCCGGTGGAGGTGTCGACGTCGACGCGGGTGGCGATGCCGAGCGCGACGGTACGGCGCAGCGTTCCGGCCACCACCCGGACATCATCGGCCGGGTCGGCGGGAACGCCGGGCGGGCCGAGAACGAGCTGGGTGTGCTCGGGCCGCGCCGCGAGGGTGTGCGTCCGGCCGGTGAGAGCCGGCGGGAGAAGGTTGGTGTAGCCGAGCAGCCGGGCCGTGTCGGCGTCACTCGGGTGGTCCAGCACCTCGGCGGTCGGGCCGTACTGGCGGATCCGGCCGTCGATCAGCAGCGCGGTGTCTTCGGCCAAGGCGAGGGCCTCCTGCCGGTCGTGGGTGACCAGGATCGTGGCGCTGGGCTGCCCGGTCAGCGCGGCGCGCAGGTCAGCGAGCAGGTCGGCGCGGGTGGTGCTGTCCAGCCCGCTGAACGGCTCGTCGAGCAGCAGGACCCGGGGCCTGATGGCGAGCGCGCGGGTGATGCTGACCCGCTGAGCCTCGCCTATGGACAGGCTGCGGGCATCGCGGTCGGCGAGGGGCGCCAGGCCGAGCGCCTCGATCCACGGCCAGGCGCGGAGTCGTGCCTCGCGGCGGCTCATGCCGCGAAACCGCAGCCCGCTGATCACGTTGGCGGCCACCGTGCCGCGCCGCAGGATCGGCCGTTGCAGCACGGCCGCGATCGCCTCGCGCATCAGTGACGGCGTCGCGGGGCGGCCGTCGAGCAGGATCTGTCCGCTGGCGCGGTGGCTGCTGAGCAGGCCCAGCGCGCGCAGCAGGGTGGACTTGCCGGCACCGTTGGGGCCGAGCACGGCCAGCGTGCGTCCCGACGCGACGTGCAACTCCGGCACGCTGAGCAGCTCCCGGCCGCCGGCGTGCACGCGCAGGTCCCGGCACCCGATCCCGGCGCTCGGGCCGTTCACCGCGGCACCGTCCGTCGCTGTTGGAGCAGCGTCAGCGACAGATTCACGGCGTACGCGATCAGCAGCAGGATCAGGCCGAACGCGATCGCGAGCGAGAACTGGCCCCGGCTGGTGGCCAGCACCGCGGCGGTGGTCAGCACCCGGGTCTGCCCGGCCAGGTTGCCTCCGACCATCTGCGCGGCCCCGACCTCACTCACCACCGCGCCGAACGCGGCCATCGCCCCGGCCAGCAGCGGCAGCCTGGCCTCGCCCAGCAGCGCCGCGAACGAGCGGATCCGGGTCGCGCCCAGAGCCCGCATCTGAACCCGGAAGTCGGGATCGATCTGCTGCAGCGCGGACGCGACCAGTGCGACCACGATCGGGGTGGCGATCGCGGCCTGGGCGAGAACCATCGCGGTCGGGGTGTAGAGCAGCCCGAGCCCGCCCAGCGGCCCGCTGCGCCACAGCAGCACGGTGACGAACAGGCCGACCACCACCGGCGGCATGCCCATACCCGTGTTGGCCGCCGCCAGGACGATCCGCCGGCCGGGGAAGCGTGCCAGCGCCAGCGTCGCGCCCAGCGGCAATCCGATCAGCAGGGCGATCGCGGTCGCGGACAACGAGACCCGCAGGGTCAGCATGATGATCGACCAACTGTCCTGGTCCCCGGAGAGCAGCAGTCTGACCGCGTCCACCAGCCCGTCGAACAGCACGTCCATCAAGTGACTCCCCGGCCGGGCTCACTGGCCCAGTTTCGCCTCGTCCGCGCCGGCGTCCGGGGTGAACAGCGGCTGGCCGAACTTCGCCCGCCCGAACTCACCGATGAGCCGCTGCGCGGGCGGGGCGAGGATCCAGTCGGCGAACGCCTTCGCCCCGTCGGGCCGCACCCGATCGCCGGCCTTCTTGGTCATCTCGATGACGTGGTAGACGTTGAGCAGGCCGGGATCGCCCTCGCTGAGCACCTCCAGGGCCAGGGTGCCGCGCTGGGTGAGATAGGTGGCCCGATCCGACAGGGTGTAGCCGGCCTTCTCGCTGGCGACCCGCAGCGTCTCGCCCATGCCCTGCCCGGTGGACTGGTACGACGATCCGCCCGGGGTCACCGCGGCCTTGGACCAGAGGTCCTTCTCTTTGGCATGCGTACCCGACTCGTCGCCCCGGGAGATGAACACCGCCCCCGCGTCCGCGATCTTCTTCATCGCCTCCACGCTCTTCGTACCTCGTATCTTGGCCGCGTCGGCCCGTGGGCCGACCAGCACGAAGTCGTTGTGCATCACCAGCCGGCGCGGGCCGGCGCCGCCCTCGGCCACGAACTTCGCCTCCGCCGCGGGCGAGTGCACCAGCAGCACGTCGGCCTCCCCGCGACGGCCCAGTTCGATGGCCTGGCCGCTGCCGACCGCCAAAGTCTTGACCTGCCAGCCGCTGTCGCGGGTGAACGCCGGCAACAGCTCATCGAGCAGCCCGCTGTCCTGGGTGCTGGTCGTGGTGGCCAAGATCAGCGACTTCTCCACCGCGGCGTTCGGCGCGGGCCCGCTGGAGGAGGGGGTGGTCCCGCACCCGGTCAGTAAGACCGTCGCGACCCACGCACAAATGACCAGGAGCCTGCTACTCATCACGGTGGCCCAATCTGTGCTACTGCAGAGCAGTGCAAGTGTAAATTACGCAATTGTGACCCGATATCGGGAGATCTGCACAGACCTCGCTCACCGGATAGTCGCGGGGACCCTCCACCCCGGAGACGAACTGCCGGGGATCCGCGATCTCGCCCAGCAGTGGCACACCACGGCCTCCACCGTCAGCCGGGCACAGCGGCAACTGGCCGACGCCGGAGTCCTGGAGCTGGCCGACCGTCGCCGTGCCCGCGTAGCCCCCGGCGCCGCGCTCGCCGCCCGGCGGTTCCTGCACGTGGGCTCGGTCTTCACCCTCGCCGGCAGCGACGATCCCGCCCTCGACCTCCTCACCGGCGCGCTGGACGGAAAGCTGAGAGTCGTCACGCGCGAGGGCAGTGTCGCCGGCCTCAGCGCGGTGCGTCAGGGCCACGCCGACGGCGCCGCGATCCATCTCCTGCACCACACCGGGGTCTACAACGCGCCTTTCGCGCTCGGCATGCTGCGCGGCCTGGAACCGCACCTGATCCACCTCTGGCGACGCGAGCAGGGGCTGATCGTGGCGCCGGGCAACCCCCACCGCATCACCGGCATCGCCGATCTCGCGGCCCGGCGGGTCTCCGCCCGACGCCCAGGCACCGGGACCCGAATCCTGCTGGACCGGTTGCTCCTGGCCGCCGGTCACGACCCGGACGGCCTCCGGGGGCCGCAGGCGGACTCCCATCTCGAGGTAGCCCTGACCGTCGCCACCGGCACCGTCGACGCGGGCCTCGGAGTCCGCTCCGCGGCGACCGACCTGGACCTCGAGTTCATCCCCCTGGCCTGGGAGGACTTCGACATCGGGCTGGTCGGGCACGCCCTCGACACGGCCGTGCATCTCATCGCCGCACTGCGCACGCCGGCCCTGCGGGACAGGATCTCGTCGCTGGGCGGCTACGACACCTCAAGGTCCGGCGACGTCACGAAACTCTCCGCCCCCGACCCTGACGACGGGTGCCCCCGGCCGCGGACCTCCGCGAGCCGGGGGGAAGAGCCTTAGTTCACGTACGCCCACAGATCGTAGGTGTAGTACCCCGGGTTGCTCTGCGGATAATGCGTGCTGCACCACCAGGTCTGCCAGCGTCCGGTCTCCTGGCCCGACCGGCCGAAGGAGATGCAGATGTCATAGGGCAGGTTGGTGTAGACGACTTGGAGCGTGGGTGTGGCATGGGCCGGCGTGCTCGTGGCCAGGACGGGCACCAGGGCGGTGACCGCGGCAAGCGCCAAAGCGGTGAATCTGCGACGCACCAGCTCTCCCCTCGCGAAGGGTCGGATTGTGTGAGAAGCGATCACCGTGAATTGGACGACAGGGCTCGTCTCCGCCGCAATATCGGCCTTCGCGGGGGTTCCGGCGACCAGCGCGAACGTCGTGCGGGCGGTGAAAGGTTCATCGTGAGCCCGCCTACCTCGCCGAACCCGGCCCTGGGCCGTTCCAGCCGGCCACCCACACGCGGTGGACGGTCGTCCTACCTGGTGTGGCGGTAGGCGTTGCCGGCGGGCTGGAAGAAGAGCACGATCGCGGCCAGTGCCAGGATCGCGAACGGCCCGTCGGCGATCAGCGAGAGCGTGGGCATGGCGATGAAGAAGTCGCCCACTTTCAGCAGCAGGGAGATGACGAGAATCACCGTGGCGCCGATCCTGATGACCCGCCCTCCCCTGAGCGCGAGACATGCGAGCAGCACCAGGACGAGCGACCAGAAGATGGTGCTGTAGGCCAGTGCCGAGTAGACGCCGTACAGGCTCTGCGCGCGCTCGGACAGGGGATCGATCATGTCCGGGGTCACCGGTTCGTCGCCGAGGCCTTGGTTGGCGGCGATCTGACTCTTCACCGCGTCCATCCCAGAGATGAGCAGCCCCATGGCGCTCACCAGGTTGAGCGCGGCGGCGCCCATGGCCGCGATCGCCGCCCTCGTCAGCGTGGCCGGCCGCCCCTGGTTCGCGCCGCCCCGAAGCGAGGGATCTAAGTGAACGGGAGCATGCTGGTCGTACATGGACATGCGGGAGTCTCTTCTCTGAATCGTTGGGGATGCCGGGCGAAGATCGCCCTGGGCGGGGAAAAGAACGCGGCTGAGATGCTAAGAGGCCGCTCTTCCGTTTCTCTTCCGCTCCGGTTCCGAGCGGACGGCGCCACCAGCAGGCCGAACTCATTCAACTCGGATCCGAACTGTCACAAAGGCGGCTGTCAATAGGAAAGTTTACGAACAGAAAGCCTTGACCGGACTGGAAGGCGCGCTCTATGTTCGCGGTCATTGGCAGCCGTCCAGGCTCATGCATGCCGTACACGTATGTGGACGAAGGGACTCCCCCGTGCGCAGCCGTACCTTCCTCTCCCTGTCCGCGCTGGTCACCCTGCTGGTCGCGGGGCTCACCGGCGGTACCGCCGAGGCCGCTCCGGCCACTTTCACCCACCCCGGCGTGCTCGTCAGCCGGCCACAGCTCGACTTCGTCCGAGCCCAGGTCCAGGCGAACGCGCAACCGTGGAAGACCGCGTACGACCAGATGAACGCCAGCTCCTACGCCTCCCTCACCAGGACCCCGCGCCCGCGGGCGGTCGTGGAGTGCGGGCCCTACTCCAACCCGAACAACGGCTGCACCGACGAGCGCCAGGACGCCCTGGCGGCGTACACGCTCGCGCTGCGCTGGTACATCTCCCGCGACACCCGGTACGCCGAGAAGGCGATCTCGATCATGGATGCCTGGTCCGCGACGATCCGGGACCACACCAACAGCAACGCGCCCTTGCAGAGCGGCTGGGCCGGCTCGACCTGGCCACGGGCCGCCGAGATCATCCGCTACACCTACACCGGCTGGCCCAACGCCGGGCGCTTCGCCACCATGCTGCGCGACGTGTACCTGCCCGAGGTCGCCGGCGGCTCGTCGAGCAACGGCAACTGGGAGCTGACCATGACGGAGGCGGCCCTGGGCATCGCCGTCTTCCTGGAGGACCGCGCCGCCTACGACCGGGCGGTGGCCAAGTTCCGCGCCCGCCTGCCCGCCTACGTCTACGTGGCCGCCGACGGCGACCTGCCCGTCCCGCCGCCCGTAGGGGGCGTCGACACCCCGGCCGAGATCATCGGGTTCTGGCACGACCAGAGCACCTTCGTCGACGGTCTCAGCCAGGAGACCTGCCGCGACTTCACGCACACCGGCTACGGCCTGTCCTCCATCTCGCACATCGCCGAGATCAGCCGCATCCAGGGCCAGGATCTCTATCCCGAGGTCGCGGAGCGGCTCAGGCACGGGCTCGGGTTCCACGCCAAGTACCAGCTCGGCACGGCCGTACCGGGCTGGTTGTGCGGCGGCGGCCTCACCCTCGGGCTGGGCCCGATCACCGAGGTCGGCTTCAACGGCCTGCGCAACCGCATGGGCATCCCGATGACGAACACGCAGACGCTCACCGAGCGGCAGCGGCCGGCGGGCACCAACAACCTGTTCGTCGCGTGGGAGACCCTCACCCACGCGAACAACCCCAACTAGCGGCGAAGGCGACCCGCATCGGCGGGCGGCGAACCGCAGCGCCCGTCCCCATGGGAGGCCGGGTCCGCGCCACCGGATCACCGTCCCGCGACGACCTGTAGCGAGCGGCCGCACACGTCACACGACCGGTTCGCGGGGCGGCCGGTCCTCCGCCGTGGAGTACACGACCGCCGCGAGGAGGATCCCCGGCCCGATCAGCGTGAGCAGGGCCTCCTGGAGGGGCGCGACGAAGAGACTGGGTTCGGTACGGCGGCCGCCGGCCAAGATCACCCTCCCGCGAGTCGTCGAGGGCGCCGACACCGAGCCCCTCGAAAGGCGGCCAATGCACTTACCGATCGCCCCGCACGTTGCATCCGGTTGATCTTCCGGAGAAGGCCCGGCCGTCCGTCGTGCCGCCCGGCGCCGAGCTCACCGCGCCGGCGCCGGGCAGATGCTACGGCGTGTCGGTGATGGCGCCGTCCAGGCCGGAACGCTTGAGATCCAGCGTGCTCAGGTCGCATCCGCGCAGGTCGACGCCGGTCAGGTCGCACTCACGGAACGAGGTGTGGTCGAGGGTCGCACCGGTGAGGACCGCGTCGGTCAGGGTCGCCGGCTGGATCATCGCACTGCCCAGCCGGGTGAAGGCGACGGTCGCGTTGACCATCTCGCTGTAGCCGAACCCCGCCCTGGTGAGGTCGGCGCCCGTCAGGTCGGCACCGGTCAGGTCGGCGCCGGAGAAGATGGCGCCGCGTGCGGAGACGCCCGACAGGTCCGCGCCCGCGAGGTCGGCACCGGCGAAGACCATCTTGTCGAGGTCCAGGCCGTGCAGGTCGGCGCCGGAAAGGTCCAGCTCCTCCTCGGCGTTGTCGACGCGCCACTGGTTGAAGGCGAACGGCCCCTGTCGCAGGATCCCGATGACCGCCGCCGTTCCCGCGCCGGCGTCCCCGTCGAGACGCTCCACCCGCTCAGGGCCGTCGGTGGTGTGGGCGGCGTGCGTGTCGAGGGCGGCGACGTCCTGCCTCGCGGCGGCGAGTTCTGTGGCGAGTTCCTCGTCGTACGGATACGCCTCCGCCATCGCCTCCAGCATCGCGAGCCGGGTGCTCAGCAGTTTCAGCGCGTTGTCCCGATCGCCGTCGCTCTTGGCCAGGCCGGCGAGGCGCTGGAAGGCCAGGCCGGCTTCCATGGCCGTTTCCGGGCTCACCTCCGCCTGGAAGAGCCGGGTACGGATCGACGAGCACTCGGCCCAGGTCTCGTACTCCTTGTCCTTGTGCTCCGGCAGGTCGAGCGCGCGGTACACCTCGCCGAGGTGCTGCAACGAGTTGGCGAGCCGCTGGTCCGCTTCGATGAAGGCCGGGTGCTCGGCCGCGAGCTCGTGGTGGATGTCCACGGCGACCGTGAGCACGGCCTCGGCGGCCACCAGCCGGCCGTCGGCGAAAAGGGCCTGACCGCAGGTGTCGTACGCGGCGCCGAGGCAGAACCTGGCCTCGTCGCGCTGCGGGTGGGTGGCGGCCCACTCCTTGACGGCGGACAACGATCGTTCGGCCACCTCACGCGCGGCGCGCGGGAAGTCGTGCCGGATCAGCATGGCGACCAGGTGGTCGCGGATGGGACGGTGGTGGCCGTTGCCCGCCGGCACGTGCGGCGCGATCTCTCCCAGGAGCGCCATCCCCGCGTACTCGAAGTCCGTCTCCAGGTTCTCGACCACGGCGAGGACGAAGTGTGTCAGGTCTCCCATCCCCTGGACCGCCAGCAGGTGCCGGCAGACCGCGACGTAGTCGTCGAACGTGCCGCCGTCGTGCGTCCGGCTGTAGTGCATGTTCATGGCGCGCTCGTGACGGTCGGCGATCGCCGGGCCTTGGTGCGGTGCCAGCGCCTCCGCGATCCAGCGGTCGGCGAAGTAGACGGTGTCCCCGTCCCACCCCTTCCACGCGTTGAGCAGTCCGAGCTCGGCGAGCCGGGCGGCGGTGTCCCGCACGCTGGTGAGCGCCGCCCGCTCGGGCTCCGGGCGCTGCCTGCTGTCCGGCTCGCGGGTGTCGCAGGCGACCGCCAGGTCGTGTGCGGTGACGGGGACGGTGAAGATCGCGGCCTGGAGCAGGGTCTCGCGCTGCTGGCCTGTCAGCTCGGCCATGGCCAGGTCGAGCGGTACGGCCCCCGGTGTCACGGCCGCGAGCCGCGCGCCCGCGCCCTCGGGGTTCGCCGACAGCCAGTCGTCGACCAGTTGCAGGGATCGTGGATGCGCCGCCGTCGTGCGGACCACGCGCTCCCGGGTGGCCGGATCCACAGTGGACAGGAAGGGCAGCCCGGCTGCCAGCTCGGTTCCCGCGCTCAGGTCCAGAGGGTCGAGCCGCAGGACACCGAGCCGGTCGTCCGTGGTCGGCGGCGGCGGCGTCCGGGTGGTCACCAGCACCCGGCCCCGATCGGCGGCCTGGCACAGCCGGTCGAACGCCTCACCGAAGCCGGGATCCAGGTAGCCCGTGCCGTCCAGGTTCTGGCCCAGGTCGTCGAAGAGCAGAACGAGAGGGAAGCTCTTCAGCAGTCGGCAGGTCGCGTCGAACATGGCATCGTCCGACGGCTCCAGGCGGAGGGTCTCCATCACGCGCGCCTGTTCCGCGGAGGGCTCCTCGTCCCAGGCCGGGAACGCCTCTGTGACACCTCGGAACAACGTTCGCGGCGACCATCCGCCCACCATCGCGGCCACTCCCCAGCCGTCGGCCTGGAGCCGCCCGAGCATCTGGCGGGCCAGCGCGCTCTTGCCCGCCCCCGCTCCCCCGGTGATCACCAGCCCGGCCGGACCCGCGGCCAGCATGGCCAGCGCGGCCCGCACGTCCGGCTCTCTGACCAGGCCGGGCGATCCGAGCCGAGGTAACTCCGGGCTCATATTCGCTTCCCCATTCACCATCGTCCTCCGACAGGCACGACGAATTTGACCGATCAAGCCCCCGAATTCGGGTGAGCCTACTTGATCATCGGCGATCTCAAGGGCGATCTCCGAAATGTGGCAGCCGGGAGCGGGTGCCCGCATGATCCATCGCAGCATGTGGCGCCTTTGTGGCGATCGTGTGGGGGCCTGGATCATCGTGAGGGTCTCCACGCACTACGGCCGACCGCCAGTCTGACGTGCCGACACCAAGGAAGGGGGCTCGTTCACAACGCAAGAATGCGACTCGTGGGCGGCGGCCGTGAACCAGTGGTGAACGACACCAAGCAGAGCCCGTGAGGAGACAAGCTTGCGCAGGTTCCTGTTGGCCGCTGCGGTCGCGGCGGCGCTGTTACCCCTGCTGGCCGTGCCAGCAACCGCCGACACCGTTGTGGACGCGCCGACGGTCCCCGTCCAGGGGATCGGTCCCGGCCTCTACTTCTCCGAATCCAACACCTACGAACTCCATGAATTGGACGTGACGGCGGGCGCTATCGGCCGGCGTCACAACGTGACCGTCATGGACGGCGGCCTGGCCCGGCCGGAGACCACCCCCGCGTCACGCCCCGAGCTGAGCGTCTTCGGACCCGGCTGGCAGGCCGAGTTCCTCGGCGGCACGATCGCCCGGAAACTGGAGATCCAGAACGGCGCCGTCGTCGTCACCGAGCTGGACGCCGGCATCTCGACCCGCTACGTGCTGACCAGCAGCGTCTCCTTCCCCTCGGGCGGAGGCATCCAGAAGTACGAGGACCCGAACGGCTCCAAGATCACGGAAACCACCAAGTGGGACGCGACGGCCGGAGAGCTGCGCACCACGGTCGTGGAGACCCTCATGTCGCACCTGGCCACGGCGGAGGCGGGCGACGACGTCTTCGCCAACGCCGCCGACACCCCGTTCACCGTGGCCGAGCTGAGCCTCACCTACACCTGGAGCAAACTGGGCACACTCCAGGGCGACAACTGGCGCATCACCGGCTTCGGGACCACCGCGTTCGGCACGAGCGTGCTGACCTACGACTCCGCCGGACGGATCAGCACCATCAAGGAACCGGCCGTCGACGAGAAGCCCGAAGAGACGGTGACGCTCCGCTACGCGACCGCCACCACGGCGACCGCCGGCTCGTTCGGCGACTACGCCGGCCAGGTCAAGGAGGTCACCCTCGTCTCCGGCGCCGACGCGCCGAAGACCGTGGCCAGATTCGACTACGACCTGTCGGGCCGGCTCCGTTCCACGACCGACCCCAGCAGCGGCACCCCGGCGGAGACGTACGCCTACGACACGGCCGGACGCCTGGACCAGGTGAACTCGCTCGAACTGGGCGGCTGGGACCTGTCCTTCCCGGCCAACAGCGCCGCCCCCTCCGCGGCCTCGACCGAGCTCGACCGTCCGACCGTCAACGACCCCCTGGCCGGCGCCACGGGAGTCGGCGATCCCAACGCCGTCGAACCGCCCGCGGCCGACTTCACCGACCCGGACACCATCGACGGGACACTGTCCTCCCCCAAGGCCTGCGCCACCGTCGAGAACTGGCTGTGGTACACGAAGAAGGGGTGTTCGGCCTGGGCCGCGCACTACGGCTGGCACAATCCGCAGTTCAAGAACACCCCCACCGGATTTCAGGTGGTCGGCATCGACCACGACCACTGCACGAAGTCGCCGGACAAGCCCCGGTACCTGTTCTGGAAGTTCGACTTCCGGGTGCCCTGTGACATGCACGACTACGGCTACGGCCTGATCGGCAACACGTACAAGGGCTACAAGTGGTACCTCGACCGGAACAAGAAGCGCAAGGTGGACAACCTGCTCTTCACCACGATCGCCAAGAAGACCTGCCCCAAGTACTCGAAGGCCGCGCGTGTCGGTTGCCTCCAACTGGCCGCCATCTATCGGGTCGGGGTGTTGGCCGGTAAGCCCAAGAAGGGTGCGGACGCGACTCGGGGCTCGCGCCCGTAGCGGCACCTGACCCATGACCGGATGGCGGGCGAGCGCCATCCGGTCCCTTCACGTGGATCGTGGACGAGCCGGGTCGGCGCGGGGATCCGCAGTCGCGGAACAGGTCGGCGTCGGCCGTCGTGATAACGGTCTCATCACATGACGCCGTGCCACGGTCCAGGCCGGAGATCGGGGCGAATGGCCGATGCGCGTGGTGGCCTCCGCAGCACGTGGAGTGATCATCGCGTGCCGACCGCAGGCCGGCCGGCGACGTCGGCCTCACCCCCTGGAGGGTCCATGTACCAACGATGCAAACATCTCGTCCACGCGCTCGTCGCGGCCTCGCTCGGAGCGGCCGTGCTCCTGGGCGCGGCGGGCGTCGCATCCGCCGCGCTCGATCCAGATCCGCCGGAGACGTCCCCGGCCGTGTGCGCCGCGACGGACCTGCCCACAGTCCGTACGTTCGGCGGACCAGTGAACCTCCTGCTCGCGCGGGCGAACGTCCAGCCCGACTGCTCCCAGGTGACCTTCAAGGACGACCTGACGATCGACGAGAGCGTGAGCACTCCAGGCCTGTCCAAGGGCCTCACCGTCACGGCGTACAAGGAGAAGGACAAGCACGTCGGATATCTGGTGGCCTTCACCGCCGTCAATCCCGCGGACTACATCGTCATCGCGGTCACGCCAGGCGATCCGCCGACGGGGCTCAAGGTCACCCAGGAACCAGACAAGAGGGCGGTGCTGGTGAGAGTCGAGGCGGGCAAGGGCTTCAAGGTCATTCTCACGCCCAAGCCGAAGAAGGAGTAAACGGCGACCGGTGACGGCCGAGCACCCGGGCGGCGCCAGTCGATGGGGATGCGCGGCTCCCCATGGCCGGCACCCCCTCCCGGTGGCTCCTGGGAGGATCGATCACGTGGACAGAGGAGGAGCCGGACGGCCGAGCCGCCCGGCTCGTTAACGAGCCGCTTCGTACTGCTCCACGACGGTGGCGGCGATTCGGCCTCGCTCGCTCACCGGCAGGCCCTGAGCCTTGGCCCAGCGCCGGATCTCCGTGGACTTCTCACGGTTGAGGGATCGAGTGGAGCCCGTGCCCTGACGGCGCCCGCGAACGCTCTTGTCGGCGCGGACCGCGCGAGCCTTGGTGATGAAGGGCGCCAAAGCCTTCTCCAGCAGCTCCCTGTTCGAGCCCGACAGGTCGATTTCGTAGTCGGTGCCATCAAGTGCGAAATTGGTGGTTCCCACCGCGTCACCGCCATCGATGTCGTCGACAAAGGACTCAATAACACGCTTCGCCATATGGCGCTCCAATCACGCGACGGTTGCGAATACTGTAGCCGCCTTCAGCAGGGTATGCATCCGGATGCGCCTTTCCCGGACAGGAGAACGTGACGGCCCGCTCTTGGGCCACGACGTTCCATCCGGCGCACGTTCCATGCCCGGCTTGGATTGCCACCAGCCCAGGCGGGCAGGAAGGGCTCGGTGAGATACGGACACTGTCGGCCCGAACGCACTCGCCCCGACCTGTTCGCTCTTCGTATTGCATTGCACAACGGCCGTCTCTTCGCCATCGACAATGGGCCGCGCGGAGTTGAATTACAATGCAAAAGATCTAGATCCGCAGAATCCCGGGACACTGATTTCCGCCGGACCCGGCGTTCGATCGGTGACAGAGGTCGTCAGCCGGTGATCAGGTCGAACGATTCCCAGGGGCCGATGGCGGTGCGGTTGGCGACCAGGGGCAGGGCTCCGGCGTTCTCCGCGGTCACGTACCTGTTGTTGGCACGCGAGCGCAGGCCGACCGTGCCGGACGGCGCCGACCCGGCCGGGAGACCCAGGGTGGAGGCGGTGCCGCTCAGAGACTTCATGCCCTGGTCGGCGGTCCCGGTGGGCCGGGTGGTGGTGTAGGAGCCGAGCGGCTTCGCGGTGCGCTCCACCACGTAGACGGACCCGGCGGCGGTGGCAAAGCCGATCTCCGCGCCCGAGCTCGTCGTGATGATCGCGTTGTCGGAGGTACGACGGACGCGGACCTGCTGGGTGCCCCCGCCGCCGCCCGAGCAGGCCGTGAGTCCCATCACGAGCGCCGCGGCCAGGCCGAGTGCGCGCTTGCCCACCGTCGTCATCGGTCTTTCCCTCCCGTACGGCCAGCGCACGCTCTCGAACGTCTCGACCCAGTACCGCGTGCGGTCCGGATAGGCCGTCTCGGCGGCCTTGCCCTGCCTGCCGTAGGCGCCCCGGAAGGTCTGGTAACCGTGGCCGGACGGCGGAGTCCCGTCGGCCGGCTCGATGACCGAGCCCTCGTGCCACTCGTTGAAGGAGGTGACGGACACCCAGGTCGGCGAGCCGCCGATGGCGGGGTCCAGGGCGTTGGCCCACTGCTGTCGTAGGCGGCGCCGTCGCCGCGGGCGACCGTGGGCGTGGTGTTGCCGGGCACGGCACGGTCGTCGATGTGGCCGGGCGCGACCGAGGGCGCCCAGATCAGCCCGTGGGCCTTGGCGTACTCGCCGGCCTGCCTCCAGCCCGGCGCGGTGGCACCGGCGATGCCGTCATAGGTGTACATGCCGTTGAAGTGCGTCCATGACGCGCTCGGCGAGGCCGTCCTCGTAGCCGCCCTGGCCCCACCAGCCGTAGACGATCACGCCGGCGCCGGTCCTCCCGATCCACGTCATGTGCTGGGCCAGGACCCGGGAGTCGCCGGAGTCGTAGGCGCCCAGGGCGGGGTGTGGCCGCCCTGCTGCCAGTGGCGCCACTCGCCGCTGCCGGCGGGCGTGCCGTACCAGGGGTGTAGAACAGGTGCACGTTCCTCGACAGCTTCGCCGCGGCGGCCGGCGTGGCCTGCGGCAGCCACACCAGGGCCACCGCGAAAAGGAGGACGAGAGCGAGTGCGAGATTCCGACGTTTTGCGATCACAGCGTCCTTTCGGGGTGAAGGAGGCTCAGAGGGATCGGCATGCGCGCGCAAATCGTTAAGATTCCCCGAAATCCACACGCGACAAAGGCGCTGTCAAGAGCCCGGCCTCAGCCCTCAGGCGGATTCACGGCGTACGAGGCGCGCCGGGACGACCAGCTCGGTGGACGGCTCGTCGATGGCGCCGCGCAGCCGTTCGAGCAGCCGCACGGCCGTGGCCCGGCCGATCTCGCGTGCCGGGTTGGCCATGGTGGTCAGGCCGGGCGAGACCATGCCGGCGGCGTCGATGTCGTCGAAGCCCATCACGGCCAGGTCTTCGGGGACGCGCAGGCGCCGCTGCGCCGCCACGTCCAGGGCCCCGATCGCCATGACGTCGTTCGCGCACAGGACGGCGTCGGGCGGCTCGGCGAGCTCCAGCAGCCGGGCCACGCCCTCCGCGCCGCCCGCGCGGCTGAAGTGGGTGTGCGCCACGAGGGCCTGGTCAGGCGGCACGCCGGCGTCGGTGAGCGCCGCGCGGTAGCCGGCCACGCGCTCGGCGGCCGGACCCTCGGCGGCCGGGCCGCACACGAAGGCGATCCTGCGGTAGCCGCAGCCGAGCAGATGGCGGGTGGCCTCGGCGGCGCCGCCCTCGTCGTCGCTGTGCACCAGGTCCACCCCGCGCTGGACCAGCCTGCCGCCCAGCCGGACCACCGGGATGCCGGACTCGATGGCCGGCAGCAGGTCTTCGGCGTAGGTGTGGAAGACGGCGAAGGCCAGGCCGTCGACCTGCCGGGCGATCATGTGCTCGATCGCGGCCTGCTCGGTGCGCCGGACGCCGTCGGTGTTGCTGATGATCTGGTCGTAGCCCGCCGGGCCGAGCACGTCCTGCAGGCCGCGGGCCAGCGCCGGGTAGAACGGGTTGGTGATGTCGGGGATGATCAGCCCGATGGTCTGGCTGCGGCTGGTGCGCAGGCCGCGGGCCAGGGCGTTGGGCCGGTAACCGAGCTCCTCGATGGCCCGCAGCACGCGCCGCCGCGTCTCCTCGGCCACGGGGCGGCGGCCGTTGAGCGTGTGGGACACGGTCGTCGCGCTCACCCCCGCGAGGTCGGCGACCCGCCTGATGCTCGGCCGCTCGCCACGGTGCGCGCGCGGCTGCTCGTCGGGGATCGGCGGGGCGAGGTGCGGCGCCGGGGCCTGGCGGTGCAGGAAGCTCTCGAACGCGCCGCCCAGCACGGCGTACGCCTCCTCCAGCGTGCGCACACCCCGCGCGACGGCCTCGCCGGGGGGCACCCGCTCGGCGGCCTCCAGCAGGATCGACTCCCACACCTGCCGCAGGGGCGCGAGCGCGGAGGCCGCCAGGATCCGCGGCCGCAGGCCGCCCGTCTCCTCCGCGAGCACCTCGGCCAGCGCGTGCTCACGCGCCGCGAACAGCTCACGGCCGTAGGCGCGCAGGGTCTCGCTCCCGCGATAGATCCGGCCGAAGAGCGCCAGGTCACCGGCCGGATCGGCACGCAGGAGCCGGCCCAGCGCGGCCGGCACCCGCCCTCCCGGCGCGCGCTGCCGCACGATCTCGGCCGGGTCGCCCGCCAGGAGCGGCTCGTGCTCGAAGAAGAGCTGCTCCTTGACGGGGAAGTAGTTGAACACGGTCTTGGCCGACACGTCCGCCGCCTCGGCGACCTCGCTGACCGTCACCGACTCGAACCCGCGCAGGGCGAACAGGCGCAGGGCCGCGTCGGCGATGGCGCGCCGGGTCTCGGCCTTCTTGCGCTCACGCCTGGCAGAGGGCTGCTGGGTCGGCATGCGGAGATATTACATCGGCACAATCCTTTCTGTCGCTGAACTTTGTGTCAGGGCGCCTCCAGCCCTCCGTCGGGCCTGCGTACCCGGGCGGCCCACCGCTCGTGCTGGTGGGTGACCGGCGGATGCCTCGCGGCCTGTCTCTCGTCCAGGTCGACGCCCCAGCCAGCGCGTACTGCGGGTGGAGGTAGCCCCGGCTCGGGTTGATCGTGCCGGGGAACGTCTCCAGGACCGCCTCGGGGTGGACGTGGCCCTCCTGGATCTGGAAGGCCGACGTGGTCACATCGTGCTCACCACCCGTGCAAATCGATTTGTGATCCGCAGCATGGCGCGCAGCCGGGCCGATGTCAAGATGAGTCTAGCGACTGTAAGTTTTGCATGAAGCATAATTACGCAAACAAGTTGAAAAGTTGCGGATTTTCGTCGTGAGTCACCGTTCATCCACTGAACGTTGCGCTTCTTGACAGGCGCATTACAGCGCGGTAAGTCTTCACAAAACGTCAAGCGCAATGTGAGCAGGTGCCTCCGACCTCCCTGACGTCCCCCCGGTCAGGAAAGGAACCCCATGTCTGCGTGGTCCAAGCTCCTCGTCGCGGCGTCGCTGGTGCTCACCAGCGTGGTGGCCATGGACATCCCACCCGGCGACTATCAGCAGGTGCAGCTCGCCCTCGGACCGGCCGAGCTGGGCGAGCCCATGTCTCTCGCGGTCCTGCCCGACAGGTCGGTGCTCCACACCGCCCGTGACGGCACGGTCCGTCACACCGACGCCTCCGGCGCGACCAAGGTGGCGGGCAGGCTCGATGTCTACACCCACGACGAGGAGGGGCTGCAGGGCATCGCCATCGATCCCGGCTTCGCCACGAACCGCTTCGTCTACCTGTACTACTCGCCCAAGCTGAGCACCCCGGCCGGAGACGCGCCCGTGACCGGCACCGAGGCCGACTTCGCGCCCTGGAAGGGCCACCTGGCCCTGTCGCGCTTCACCCTCAAGGCCGACAACACCCTCGACCTGGCCGGCGAGAAGGTCGTGCTCGAGGTGCCCAACGACCGCGGCCAGTGCTGCCACGTGGGCGGCGACATCGACTTCGACGCCGCCGGCAACCTCTATCTCACCACCGGCGACGACACCAACCCCTTCGAGTCCAGCGGCTTCTCACCGCTCGACGAGCGCACCGACCGCAACCCGCAGTTCGACGCCCAGCGCTCCTCGGGCAACACCAACGACCTGCGCGGCAAGCTGCTGCGCATCAAGCCGCAGGCGAACGGCACCTACACGATCCCGGCGGGCAACCTCTTCCCGCCCGGCACGGCCGGGACCCGGCCCGAGATCTACGCCATGGGCTTCCGCAACCCCTTCCGCATGTCGGTCGACCAGCAGACGGGCACGGTCTACCTGGGCGACTACGGCCCCGACGCGGGCACCGCCGACGCCGGCCGCGGCCCGGGCGGCCAGGTGGAGTTCGACCGCGTCACCGCACCGGGCAACTACGGCTGGCCGTACTGCACCGGCACCAACACCGCCGCCGAGACCTACAACGAGTACACCTTCCCCAGCGGCCCCTCGGGAGCCAAGTACGGCTGCGCGGGCGGCCCGGCGAACAACTCCTTCCGCAACACCGGCCTGGCCACGCTGCCACCCGCCAAACCGAGCTGGATCAAGTACGGTGACGCCGGCTCGCCGCCCGAGTTCGGCGGCGGTTCCGAGTCGCCCATGGGCGGCGACGTCTACCGTTACGACGCCGGCTCGACGTCGTCGGTCAAGTTCCCGCAGTCGCTCGACGGCCGCTACTTCGCCGCGGAGTTCGGCCGCCAGTGGATCAAGGCGATCGAGGTCAAGGGCGACGGCACGCCCGGCGTGATCGAGGACCTCCCATGGGACGGCACGCAGATCATCGACTCGGAGTTCGGTCCCGACGGCGCCCTCTACGTGCTGGACTACGGCACGGGCGGTGGCAACCAGGCGCTCTACCGGATCGAGTACCTCGGGAACGCCAACCGCAACCCCGTCGCCAAGGCCGTCGCCGACAGGACCTCCGGCCAGGCGCCGCTGAGCGTGGTCTTCTCCTCGGCCGGCAGCTCCGACCCCGAAGGCGGGGCGCTCACCTACGCGTGGGACTTCGGCGACGGCGCCACCTCCACGCAGGCCGGCCCGACCCACACCTACAGCGCCAACGGCACCTTCCGGCCGACCCTGACCGTACGTGACCCGCAGGGCCTGACCGCGACCGCCAGCCTGGTGATCACGGTCGGCAACACCGCGCCCGTCGTGACGCTGACCACCCCGGCCGAGGGACGGCTCTTCTCCTACGGTCAGGCCGTGCCCTTCAGGGTCACCGTCGCCGACCCCGAGGACGGCACGGTGGACTGCGCCGGCGTCAAGGTGACGTACCTGGTGGGTCATGACAGCCACACCCATGCGATCACCTCGAAGAACGGCTGTGAGGGATCGATCACCATCCCGGCCGACGGCGAGCACGACGCGGCGGCCAACCTCTACGGCGTCTTCGACGCCGAGTACACCGACAGGGGCGGCCTGACCGGCCACAGCCTGCGTACGCTGCAGCCGGTGCACCGCCAGGCCGAGCACTTCGGCGCTCAGCAGGGCATCCAGGTCGCCAACCACGGCGGCGCCGAGGGCGGGGCGACCGTCGGCTTCACCGACAACGGCGACTGGATCTCCTTCGAGCCCTACGTGCTGGCCGGAGCCACCAGGATCACCGCCCGGGTCTCCTCCGGCGGCCCCGGCGGCACGGTCGAGGTGCGTTCCGGCTCTTCGACCGGCACGCTGCTCGGCACGCTCACCGTGGCCAACACCGGAGGCTGGGACACCTTCACCGACGTCTCCGCCGATCTGAGCGACGCCCCCGGCGGCACGACGAAGCTGTTCCTGGTCTTCAAGGGCGTGTCGGGCCAGGGCAACCTGTTCGACGTGGACGCCTTCACCTTCGCCACCGGATCGGCGCCGAGCACCACTGCTGAGGGCGAGTCCTACACCTCCGGCTCCGGCGTGCAGGTCGCGGCCCACGCGCCGGCCAGCGGCGGCAGGACGCTCGGCTACGTCGACAACGGCGACTGGGCGGGCTACTCCCAGGTCAGCACCGCGGGCGCCACCCGGTTCGGCGCCCGCGTCTCCTCGGGCGGATCGGGCGGCACGATCCAGGTCCGCTCGGGCTCGGCCACCGGCACCCTGCTCGGCTCGGTGCCCGTACCGTCCACCGGCGGCTGGGAGAACTTCCAGAACGTCTCCACCACCCTGACCGGCTCCGCCACCGGACCACTCTTCCTGGTCTTCACCGGCGGCAGCGGCAACCTCTTCGACATCGACACCTTGACGATCACCAGGTAGGGGGAAGGCGATGCTGCACAGGATTCTGAGCCTCGCGCTCGTGGCGGCGAGCCTGACCGCCGCTCCCGTGGACCCGGCCTACCAGGTGCTGGTCTTCTCCAAGACCGCCGGGTTCCGCCACGACTCGATCCCGGCCGGCGTCCAGGCCGTCCGCGATCTCGGCGCGGCGAACAACTTCACCGTGACCGCCACCGAGGACGGCGGCGCCTTCACCGGCGCCAATCTGGCCCGCTACAAGGCCGTCGTCTTCCTCAACACCACCGGCGACGTGCTGGACGACACCCAGCAGGCGGCCTTCCAGTCCTACGTCGACGCGGGCGGCGGATACGTGGGCGTCCACGCGGCGGCCGACACCGAATACGGCTGGCCGTACTACGAGAAGCTGGCCGGCGCCTATTTCAAGAGCCATCCCGCCATCCAGCAGGCCACCGTGCGCACCGAGAACCGCGCGCACCCCGCGACCGCCCACCTCGGCCCGGCCTGGACGCGTACCGACGAGTGGTACAACTACCGCACCAACCCCCGCCCTTCGGTACGCGTGCTGCAGACTCTCGACGAAAGCAGCTACAGCGGCGGCGACATGGGCGACCACCCCATCACGTGGTGCCACCCGCAGGGCCAGGGGCGGGCGTTCTACACCGGCCTCGGCCACACCATCGAGTCGTACGCCGACCCCGCCTTCCGTGGCGAGCTCCTCGGCGGCATCAGGTACGCGGCCGGGGTCGCCAAGGCGGACTGCCGGCCGGAGACCGGCTACACCACGCTGTACAACGGCTCCACCGGCGGCTGGTCACAGGCCGGCCCGGGCGGTTTCGCCAACGCCGACGCCACCCTGAGCTCGCAGGGCGGGATGGGCCTGCTGTGGTACAGCGCCAAGGAGCTCGGCTCCTACTCGCTGAAGCTGGACTGGAGGCTGACCGGCGACAGCAACTCCGGGGTCTTCGTCGGCTTCCCGGCCTCCTCCGATCCGCAGTCGGCCATCGACAACGGCTACGAGGTGCAGATCGACGCGACCGACACCCCCGACCGCACGACCGGGTCGATCTACGGCTTCAAGGCAGCCGACCAGGCCGCCCGCGACGCGGCGCTGAACCCGCCCGGCGCGTGGAACACCTACGAGCTGCTGGTCGAGGGCGAGCGCCTGCAGGTCCTCCTGAACGGCGTGAAGATCAACGACTTCACCAACACCGACCCGCGGCGCTCGCTGCGCCAGGGCCACGTCGGCATCCAGAACCACGGTGACTCCGACCAGGCCGCCTTCCGCAACATCCGGATCAAGGAGTCGGGCGGCGGCGCCGTCACCGTCGAGGGCGAGTCCTACACCTCCGGCTCGGGAGTACAGGTCGCGACCCACACCCCGGCCAGCGGCGGCAGGACGCTCGGCTACGTCGACAACGGCGACTGGGCGGGCTACTCCCAGGTCAGCACCGCGGGCGCCACCCGGTTCGGCGCCCGCGTCTCCTCGGGCGGATCGGGCGGCACGATCCAGGTCCGCTCGGGCTCGGCCACCGGCACCCTGCTCGGCTCGGTGCCCGTACCGTCCACCGGCGGCTGGGAGAACTTCCAGAACGTCTCCACCACCCTGACCGGCTCCGCCACCGGACCACTCTTCCTGGTCTTCACCGGCGGCAGCGGCAACCTCTTCGACATCGACACCCTCACCCTGGAGAGCTCGACCGCCGGCGGCCCGGCGCTGTCGGACAAGGTGCACCTCTTCTACTACCCCTGGTACGGCTCGCCGCAGGTCAACGGCGGCTGGCGGCACTGGCCGCAGGGCGGGCACACCCCGCCCGACGACATCGGCGCGGACTTCTACCCCGCGCTGGGCGCGTACGACTCCGGCGACTTCGCCGGCGCGGTGGCCCAGCACATGAAGTGGATCAGGCAGGCGGCCGTCGGGGTGCTGGTGTTGAGCTGGTGGGGCCGCGGCAGCTACGAGGACGGCCTCGCCAGGGGGGTCATGGACGCGGCGGCGAGGGAGGGGCTCAAGGTGGCCTGGCACCTGGAGCCGTACTCCGGCCGCACCGCCTCCTCCACGGTGGACGACATCCGCTACATCAACCAGACGTACGGGTCCCACCCGGCCTTCAGCAACGCGTTCTACGTTTTCGAGAGCCTGCGCATCACCGACTGGGCGGCTCTGAGCCAGGTGAACCAGAGCAACGTCATCCTGGCCCAGACCACCGACACCACGAAGATCGCGAACTTCAACGGCATGTACACCTACGACGCGATCGCCGGCGCCACCGCGCCCGGCTGGCAGCAGGCCGCCGACTACGCGCGTCAGCACGGGCTGGTGTGGGCCCCGTCCGTGGGCCCCGGCTACCTCGACGACCGCGCGGTGCCCGGCAACACCACGCCCACCCTCACCCGCGACAACGGAGCCACCTATGACAGGGAGTGGTCCAACGCCCTGCAGAGCGGGCCCACCTGGGTGTCCATCACGTCCTTCAACGAATGGCACGAAGGCAGTGTGATCGAGCCGGCGGTCGCGCGGACGGGCTACCAGAGCTACGAGGGTGCCTACGGGCGCACGGGCGCCTCGGCCCAGACCGCGTACCTGGACCGCACCGCGTACTGGGTCGGCCGGTTCGCGGCATCCGGCCTAAGGGGTGCGGCGCAGGGGCGGACGGCCGGCCCAGGTGGCCCAGCGCCAGAGCCATTCCAGGGGTCCTTGACGGTAGCGGCGCAGCCAGAGCGTGGACACCAGCCACTGGGGGACGAGGATGGCCCCGGCGATAAGGAGCACCGTCGCCGATGACCAGCCGTCGGGCGAGCCGGCGATGAGCCGGGTGCCCACCAGGACGAGGACCGTGGCGGACAGGTAGTTGGTCAGGGCCATCCGGCCCAGCGGTGCGAAGATCCCCTGGAGCACCGGCCGGAGCGGCGTTTTGAGGAGGAGCAGCATGGCGCACACGTAGGCGCACACGTAGGCGCCCGCCATCAGCAGCCCGGCGAGGGCGAACCAGGTGGTGAACCTGCCGGATCCGACGGCCCCGGAGTTGATCTGCAGCCCCACCACGGGCACCGCGCACACCGCGAAGATCACGCCCAGTACGGCCGGGACGCGGGTGGAGTGCTCGATCCGGTCGATCACGCCGTACCGGGTCAGGGCCGAGCCCAGCAGGAACAGGCCGGGCACCAGCGGCACGCCGTTGCTGCCGAGGATCGGTGGCACCACGACGAGGACCGCGGCGAGCCCCGCCACGGCCCAGCGCGGCAGCCACGTCGACGGCAGCAGCACCACCAGGCCGACGACGGCGTAGATGGTCAGGATGTCGCCCTGCCACAGCAGGAACATGTGCGCCAGGCCGAGGGCGAGCAGCACCAGCAGCCGGCGCAGCAGGAGCAGTCGCGGGCGGGCGGTGCGGCGTCCGGCGGAGTGCAGCAGCAGCGAGAACCCGATGCCGAACAGCAGGGAGAAGATGGGAAAGAAGCGCTGGTCGACGAACAACCCCAGGTCCAGCCAGGAGCCGGGCCGGCTCGCCGTCACGACGGGCTGCGCGGCCGATCCGGCGTCGTTCATGTGGGCGATCGGTTTGACGTTGGCCAGCAGGATTCCGCACAGGGCGAACCCGCGGATGACATCGAGCGCGGCGAGGCGGGGGCGGGCGGCTGAGCGCGACTCCCCCGGGCCGGCGGTGTGGCCGGGCCGGTACCGGGCTTGTGGTGCTGGGGGGAATTCTTCGCGTGGCATAGGGACTCATCCTGCGGACCCGGGCCTGGGGCGGCATGGGTCGAAAGCAGGGTTCGTGACTGGCGCGACCGTACCTTCGGCTGCTTTCAGGCGAAGGGCCGGCGCGGGCGGCCAGGTGCTCGAAGACGTCGTCCCGAGCAGCGAACCGCCCGGGACTGCGAGCTTCCTGGAAAGTGCCTCCATTCACGCGTCCCTGCCCCGCGCGCCGCCCGCGCCGGGCGTGGGAACGTACGTCCGGCGGATGGCCGGCGGCATGTCACGGGCCTGTCGCAGTGCCCGGTGTCAGCAGTAGGCGATCCCCGGCCCGAGGAAGGGGATGTTGTGGTACGGGGTGTACTCCGAGCGCTGCCCGGGGGATACGCAGGGGCCGTACTCGGGCCAGGAGCCGACCGTGGGGTTGGGGTGGATGACGTAGATGCTCACGGCGTACCGTCCGGTGCCGCCGGCGCAGTGGACCCAGACGGTCTTGGTACCGTCCCGGCCGGTGGAGCAGTCGGTGGGGTAGGCGTGAGCGGGCGAGGCGGTGCCGACGAGGGCGACGGTGAGGAGGGCTGTGGCGGCCAGGGCCGCAGGCTTTCTCGTGCGCATTCGCTGTCCTCCAGCGGGTGGGCAGTGCACTTTTAGGAAAGCTTCTTAAAAGAAAGATGCCGGGTCGCCCCTGCGCCGTCAAGACCGCGAACGGCCGGTCGCTCCCGCCTTCGGGCGGCGCGGCCACATTCGCACGCGATCACCAGGCGCTTGCCTCCACGGCGACTGCCGGAACCAGTTCGGTGCGCAGTGCTTCCAGGAACGTGACGACCTCGGCGGCGACCGAGCGGTGCGGCAGGTCGTTGAGCACGTCGTGGTGGGCCCCGCGCACGACGGTGAGCCGCGCCTTCGGCAGCGTCTTGGCCGCCCGCGCGAGCGCGTCACGGTCCGCCAGCGGATCGGCGTCCCCGACCAGCAGCAGGTGCGGAATCGCGGCGGCGCTCTCGTACGCCGCGTCCAGCAGGTCCTGGGGCACGGCACCGGCCAGTGCGCCGCGCTCCACGGACGCGTCGCCGGTCAGGACGCCGCGGTGCGTCGGACAGTGGGTACGCACGTCGAGCTCGTCCTCCCACCCACCGCCGGCGCGCGAGCCATTGCCGGGCAGGCCGGCGAGCACGGCCGCCTGCGGCCACCAGGTCGCGCCCGAGTGGGCGCCGGCGAGCAGGGCGGCGATCCCGGCGGCGCCCAGGTCGGAGCCCACCAGCACCAACGGGCGCGGCGGCCCGTCCGGTGTCTCGGCCGCGATGCCGTCGATGGCCTCCGACAACCGCTGGGTCAGGGTGTCCAGGAAGGGCGCGACGGCGGCCGGGTCAGCGGCCGGCAGGTCCACGACCCGCACCCGGTAGGCGTCATAGGCGAGCCGTGAGCCGAAGCGCGCGTAGGTCGCGCGTGTCTCTCCGCGGCCCGGCACGACGATGACCGTGCCTCTGGTCCGCAGCCCGTCAGGGGCGTGGTGGTCGGTGCTCTGCGTCATGTCATGCTCCAGTGATCTGAGAGGGGGCCGGCGGGATTTCGCCGCCGGAGCTCGGGCCTTCTGTCAGGGTCGGGTGGCTGCCGGGGCGGAAGTGGCGGCGAGGCCGCGCACCTCGTCGCGCAGGGCCCGCCGCAGCTCGGGGTCCGGCGGCTCCTCGTCCCGAATCGACGGCACGGACGTCACGAGCAGGCGGGTATAGGGGTGCCGTGGGGCCAGGAAGATCTGCTCCGTGGTGCCGGACTCCACCACCCGCCCGTGGTAGAGCACGACGACGCGGTCCGCCACGCCGCCGAGGGAGCCGAGGTCGTGGGTGATCAGCAGTACGCCGATGTCGCGAGATTCGCGCAGCCGCAACAGGAGTTCGAGGATCGTGATGCGCGTCGAGGCATCGAGAGCGCTGACCGGCTCGTCGCAGATCAGCAGACGCGGGCCGACCGCGATCGCGCGCGCGATCGCCACTCGCTGCCGCTGGCCGCCGGAGAGCTCGCCGGGGTGCTTGGGCAGCAGGTCGAGCGGCAGGGCGACGAGCCGCGCCACGCCCCGCGCGGCGTCCCGCAGCTCGGCGCGATCGTGCCCGCCGCGCACGGCGAGGCCCTCGACCAGCGTGTCGAACACCGTGCGTTCGGGGTCGAGACTGCGCAGCGGGTCCTGGAAGACGTACTGCACGGCGCCGCCACGGCGGAACGCCCGCAACGCGCCGCCGCGCAGCCCGCTGATTTCGCGACCGTCGACCGCGACGGTGCCGCTCCGTGCCTGCACCAGGCCGAGCACGGCCCGGGCGAGCGTGGTCTTCCCCGAGCCGGTCTCGCCGATCAGCCCGACGATCTCACCGGGTGCCACCGTGAGGTCGACGCCGTGCAGGATCTCCGTGCGCTTGCGGCCGTGGCCGAGCGCGACGTGCAGCCCGGAGACGTCGAGCATCGCGGTCATGGCCGGCTCCTCTGTTCGCGCACCCGGTCGATCCCGAAGCGCTCGTGGTTCTCGATCAGCTCGATCGTGTACGGATGGCGCGGCTCGCGCAGGACCCGCCGGGTGGGGCCCGCCTCGACGATGCCGCCGTCGCGGAACACGTGGACCGTGTCGCACATCTGCGAGATCACGGCCAGGTCGTGGGAGACGACGATGAAGGTGAGCCCCCTGTCGCGGCGCAGCTTGACCAGCAGCACGTTGACGAGCGCGGACGAGATCAGCACGATGCCGATCGTCACGAGCAGGGCCCCTTGTACGACGGGCACGTCGCCCCCGAGCGCCGCGGTCGTCGTGCACCAGCTTCTCGTTCGCCTCCTCCTTCAGCCGCTTCGCGCCGACCGCCGTGTTGTCGCCGCGCCCGGCCGGCCACTTCCGGTTACGGCCCTGCGCGAGGTCGTTCTCGAAGGCGCGGCGGATTCCGTCGGCCTTCTCCCAGGCGGCGTCCTCCGTTTCGCCCACGATCGGGCGTACGGAGAGGGAGAAGTCGATCTGGCGCCCGTGCCGCGCGGCCTCGGCGCGGATCAGTTCGATGCGTTCGCGCGTCTGCGCCAAGGGCTCACCCCACAGGGCGTAGACATCGGCCCAACGGCCGCCCACTCGGATCGCGTCGTCGGACTGCCCGCCGAAGAAGATCGGCACCGGCCCATGAGGCTTGACCGAGCTGAACGCGCCCTCGAAGCGATAGAACTCCCCCTCGTGGTCGAAGGGCTCGTCCGAGGTGAGAGTGCGCCGCAGCACGTCGATGAACTCGGCGGTGCGCCGGTAGCGTGCGTCCTTGCTCTCGAAGTCTCCGTCGCGCCGCTGGTCGGTGTCGCTGCCGCCGGTGATGTGGTGGATCGCGACGCGGCCCGCGCCGGTGAGGTTGTCCAGCGTCGCCAGCTTCCGCGCGGTCAAGGTGGGCTGGATGAATCCGGGCCGCTGGGCGATGAGGACGCCCAGCCGCTCGGTGTTGTAGAGCACGTGGGCGGCTGCGGCGAAGCCTTCGGGCGAGCTGGCGCTGTGAGCGACGAGCGCGCGGTCGAAACCGGCCTCCTCGTGAGCGCGGGCGAAGTCGGCAAGGTAGCCGGGGTCGACGACCGGCCCCCGCCAACCGGCGCTTTCCGAGCCGTAGGTGGTCGAAACCATCCCCAGGATCTGGATCGACAATGTGCGAACCTCTCAAAAGTGTGGAGTGAGCCGTCCGGAACGGTGAACTCGATGTGTCAGTGGGCTGATGCCGGACACGCGGGATCAGGAGGGGGCTGGCTGGTTCACGTCCATCAGCCTGCGGTCTTGCCCGCCGGACTGTCCAACGACGCTTTCTGATCACGGTCGATCACGTCACGTGATAAATCCCCTTACATCCGGTAGGTATAATAGGTATACTGGGGACATGAACCGTACGCTGGACATCGCCCCGTTGCGCAGCTTCGTCGCTGTCGCCGACGCCGGCGGCTTCCAGCGCGCCGCCGACGCCCTGCACCTCAGCCAGGGGGCGGTGAGCCAGCACGTCCGCCGGCTGGAGTCCGCGATCGGCCGCCCGCTGGTGGAGCGTCGCGGGCGCGGTTCCCGGTTCACCGCCGACGGCGAGAAGCTGCTGAGCCTGGCGCGCGGCATCCTGGCGCTCCACGACGAGGTGCTGCAGAGCTTTGACGACGAGGCCCAGGGGACGATCGTCATCGGCTCGACCGAGCATGCGGCAGCCCAGTTGCTGCCGTATCTGGCGAGCGTCCTCGACCGGTCGGTGCCCCGCTACTGGGTCAGGTTCAGGATCGACCGCGGGATCAAACTTCGCGAGAGCTTCGCGACCGGACGCATCGATCTGGCCCTGCTCCTCGGCCCTGCCGACGACCCGCGCGCCACGCCGGTCGGCGACCTGGACCTCGCCTGGTACTCCGCTCCCGGATGGACGCCGCCGAGACAGGGCGAGCCGCTTCCGGTCGTCGCGTTCGACACTCCCTGCGCGCTTCGCGATCGTGCCCTCGGGACCCTGTCGCACCACTCGATCCCGGTCGCCATCGCCGCGGAGGCCAACCAGTTGGCCGGCGTGCAGGCCGCCGTCGGCGCCGGTGCGGGCGTGGCGCTGCTGGCGACCCTCGGACAGACCCCGGAGGGCCTCGTGGCCCGCGACGACCTGCCGAAGCCTCTGCCGCTGGCGCTGTGGACCCGCCGGGGTGTCGCGCCCACGGTCTCCGAGCGGGTGTCGGACGCGCTCCGCCGCCTGCTGACCGCCCCGGTCCTGATCGAGACGCCACCGCACGACTTCGTACTCGCCAGAGGAGCCTGATGCCTGTTCAGCCGTCCGACGCAGCCGGCGGAGACTTCGTTCGCACGCGCAGCGGCGTCCTGGTGCCCGCCGGCGCCCATGTCGCCGCGTCGACGACGTCGGGCAACCACCACCACGGGGCGTCCGAGACCGCGATCTACGTCGTGTCCGGGCACCCTGCCTTCGTCTTCCTGGACGTGGAGGGCGACGAGCCGGTCGAGGTCCGGGTCCAGACCAGCCCCGGCGACTACATCTTCGTGCCGCCGTTCGTCCCGCACCGCGAGGAGAACCCCGACCCGGAGACTGAGGCCGTCGTCGTCATCGCCCGCACGACTCAGGAGGCGATCGTCGTGAACCTCGACGGACTCGACTGGACCGAGGTCGAGGTCCGCTGAGCCGGCCGGCCCTTGTTCCACCTGGTCATCGCAGAGGAGCGGCCGGCCGATGAGCGGCAGCGCCACACCACCGGGCACCACCGACATCCCCGCCGCGCAGGTGCGCGCGCTGCTGCTGCACCGCGACGAGGTCGTCATCGCCGACGTCCGCGAAGAGGCGGTGTACGCGCGGGGGCACCCGCTCTGGGCCGCCAACTTCCCCCTCTCCCGGCTGGAGCTGGACGCCTGGCGGCGCATACCCCGCCGCGACACCCCCATCGTCGTCCACGGCGACGCGAACGCTCCCGCCCGTCGGGCGATGAGCGTTCTGCGGCAGCTCGGCTACTCCCGGGTAGGCGCGCTGCTGGACGGGCTCGACGGCTGGATCGCCTCCGGCGGCGAGATCTTCCAGGACGTCAACGTGCCCAGCAAGGCGTTCGGCGAACTGGTCGGTGAGCCGTCAGGCCGCGGCTCACCCGCCCGCCCGAGCTGGGCAAGGGCTACTCATGCGCCGTGGACGACACGAGGCGATTCTGGAGCGGCAACGTACCCGGAATGAGCAGGAGGAATCATGGCGCTCACCGCGTGGTGGATCCACGGCAACGCGGTCGTCCCCGAAACGCCGCACCTCGTCCAGACGGTCAAATTCGGCTTCGGTACGCAGTTCAAACTGCAAAGGGGAACTCAGCAATGGTTCCACGTGCCGATGCCCACCCCCGTGATCCTGGGGGGTGCGCGCCCGAAGCTCAAGCGAATCTTCATTCTGGGCCAGTCGGATGTGAGTAGCTGCATCACCAAGGTCCACATCTACGACAACACCAACCGGGTGGAGGAGCGTACGCCGACGATCTGTGGCGACCTGCTCGCGATCAAGCCGCAGAACACCATTCAGTTGAACCACACCATCTTTTTCGGGCTGGGCATCACCATGTTCATCGATTCGAGGAACTTCGATGCCTCGTTCTTCTTCGCGGGATTCGGCTCCGATTGGGAATGAGTTTCACGAACCTTGTCGTAGGCCGTCGCGGCTGCGGCCGGCCACCCGCGATTCCAGGACACCGGAGGCGGCGAGGGCGTACCCGCCCACACCGCGGGCGGCGCCGGTGACCAGAAGATCGTGGCGCTGGGACCGGAGGGCCGGGTGCGCTGTTCCGAGCTCTCCGCGCGGATCGCCGAGGCGCACATGGCCGAGCCGCGAGTCAGGTGGGCCCGGTCACGAAGGTGATGCTTCCGGTGGCCGCTGGGCGGGCGGAGTGGCCAGTCCGGCACGGACCACCTGGTCCAGCACGCGCTGCGCGTCTTTGAGTGGCACTCCAGCGAGCGCCGCCAGGTCCTCGGCCGGGTACGGCCCGCCGCCGTGCCGCTCGATCACCGCGCGAATGGCCCCGGCCACGGTGAGGTCGAGCGTCGCGACCGCCAGCACCTCCATCTCACCCAGCACCTGATCCACCCAGGCCGTGTCCTGCCCGTTCACCTGGAGCCGGGCCCGTTCCCCCTGCAGCCTGGTGACCAGATCGGCGGCCCGGGCGGCCAACTCGGCAAGAAGGTGCCGGCGCTCAGATTCGTCCACCTCTCCAGGCTGTGCCCACCACACCAGCCGTGTCCAGGTCACGACCGACAGTATTAACCGGCAGAAGGCAGTGACCACGTGAATCGCGTAGCGCTCGGGCGTAGCGGGCATCCACTCCGGCGCCCAGCGTGCTACCGGTTGCCGGCCGCATCGGGGGTGCGGTCTGCGCCGCGCCTGCCCGACCTGCCGGAGGGGCAGACCTGCCGGGCAGGCTTGCCGCCTATCGCGCACAGCTTTCAGACGACCTGGCCAACCTTGACAAGCAGCCCGCGACACGGGCGGTGTTCTCGCCGACCACGCCGGAAGACCTGGCCGCCCGACCGACTCACCGGCCGGGGCCGACTGGCAAGTGCGCGCCCCGCCTCGTCCTGCCCACACGGCGGCGGGCTCTCACACGGCAAGGGTCAGCCGTCCTCCACCTCGTCGCCGGCCCAGCCATTACCCCAAGCCAGGCCGTAACCGTTGGACATGTGTTCATGGCCGCCGGGACGGCCGTGGCCGGAGGCCGTCCCGGTCTGGTCCAGGTCGTGGCTGTAGGGTCGCGGACCGGTATGGTGCATGTGCAGCCGCAGGCGTGAGCCCTGGTCGCTCTGCTCGAGTTCGACGCGGTCGCACAGGCGTTGGATCACCCACAGGCCGAACCTGCCCGAGCCGGGGGACGTGCCCTGGGCCTCGGTGAGATGGTGGGCGCTCAGCCGGCCGGCCGGGTCCACGATGTCCACGGTGGTGGCGTGCGCGCTGGTGCGGGCGATGACCAGGCCGCTGCCGGCGCCATGGTCGAGGACGTTGGTGACCGCCTCGTTGACCGCGAACACCAGATCGTCCAACCGCTCACCTCGCAGGCCGCCCTGGCGGGCATGCGCGCGCACAAGCCTGCGGATGAGCTCCAGGTTGGCGCTGATCGGGCAGCGCAGCTCGAACTCAGAGTTCATGATCGAGTCTGTTCACACCGTCATTTGGGGGACACCGACGGTCTACGCTATCCCGGTCCGAGGCGGCCCAACAGTCGTATGCCGCCGTCCGAACTTCCGGCTTCGCCCGTCGTGGCCGGCTCGCTCCCCGATCGGCGACGTACGCCGGGCGTTTCTGCCCCGCCCTCCTCGCCCTACGATGACCCCATGAGGACACCGTGAGAACGCCTGCCGGCGACGAGCCGGAAGCCGCGGCGCTACGGCTGACGACGTCCTTGGTCGACGGCATCGCCGTGATCACCGTCGAGGGTTTCCTGGACGCCACCCGGCGTGAGCAGTTCGCCGAATACCTGTCCCAGGCCGGCCCGTCCATGATCCTGGATCTGTCCGGGGTGACGTTCATGGACTCCCGCGCGCTGGGCCTGCTCATCCACCACTGGAAGGCCAGCCAGGCCGCGGGCGGGAGGTTCGCCCTGATCGGCGTCGACTACACCCGCGCCAGAATCCTCTGGATCACCGGCCTGGCCAAGGTCCTCCCGCTCTACGACAGCCTGGACGAGGCGCTGGCCTGACCCTCGGGCCCGATCCTGGATCAGACACCGAACCGGACCCGCCTCGTCCACGGCGCGGTGTCCTCGGTGGCCTGCCGGGAGGTTGGCGCCCGTACTGGCCCACGATCAGAGAACGCAGGAGAATGAGAGCCGAGGGATGGCCTCGAAACAGGGAGATGTGTCAGCGCCATGCAGCTGTCGATTCGGCTCCTCTCGGTCGGCGACACCACCCTGGTGATCGTCCTGAACGGCGAGCTCGACGCCTCCACCAGGCCCGACCTGGCCGCCGTCCTTGATCCGATTCCGCACTCCCCCGTCACCCACGTGGTCGTGGCGGCCGGCGACCTGTCGTTCTGCGACCTGGGCGGGCTCGATCAACTCACGCACACGCACCGGGCGTTGCAGGCCAAGGGCGGCCACCTGGCCATCGCCGAAGCCCGGCCGACGCTGTACCGGCTGCTCGACCTGATGGCCGAAGCGGACATCCGGCCCACCATCGCGCTGTACGCCAGCGTGACCGCGGCGCTGGCGGCCATCGCCGTCGAGAGCCGCCCCCTCGACGCCCCGCCCGCCCTGCCGGCTCGGCATCTGCCCCGGCTGCGCCGGGCACGCAACGTCCAGGCCCCTGCTCGGCACTGGCCGCCGGCCTCACCCTGCCCCGAGCCGGTCGATCCGCCACCGACCGTGCCGATCATGCCGGTTGTGCCGATGTCGCCGATCTCGCCGATTCTCGCGCGTTCGCGCGCCCTGCGTGAGCAGACCGCCGACCATCATCGGGCCCTCACCGGCCGGCTCGGCGCCGCCCAAGCAGCCGTCTGCCGCATGGACGATGCCCGCCGACGCTGCGCCGACAGCCTGACGACCATGCGCGCCACCCTCCAGAAGGTGCGTACGACCAGGGCCGCCGAACGTACGCGGAAGCCTGCCGAGAGGCCGGCCCGCGGCGAACCCCACGACCACGACCCGCGGCACGACGACGCCTGACTCGACACGATGGCCCCGACACGATGGCCCCGCACGATGGCCGGAGCCGCTCACCACGCCCCTGCCGCCGAACTCCGATCATGCTCGTCTTCGGAGCGCTCCCCATGGCCACGAGTGGATCAGTGGACGGCCGGCCGCTCGTCCAACGTGGCCAGGAACTCTTGCGCCCGCCGCGCGAACAGGTGGGTCCCACGTTCGATGGACAACGTACGGCACCTCTCGGCCATCGCTCTGACCTCCGCGACGGGCGCCCCTTCCGCCCGCAGCAGTCGCGCCCGCAGCAGGAGGAGCAGTCCCTCCGCGTAGCGCTGATCGTAGAGATCGAGGCAGGCGTCGGCCCGGTCGAGGGCCGTGGCGGCCCTGTCGAGCGCCCCGATGACGAGCCACATCTCACCGAGGAGTCCGTAGCAGGTCGAGACACTCGCCCGCGGCGGATCGAGGAGGTTCGTGGCGATGAGCCGTTCGGCCTCCGTCGCGGCGGCGGCCGGGTCCTCGCCGGTCATGGCCAGCGCCCAGCACCGGACCAGCCGCTGGTAGGTACCGAGGAACACGAAGGAGAAGTGGGGGTCGGCGGCGATCCCCCGTTCCACCGCGCGCAGGGCTCGGACCGGGTCGCCGACCGTTGCTTCCGTCCTGGCCGCGTGGGCGGCCCACACCGTGATCGTGAACGGATCGTCGCCGGCGCTTTCCAGGCTGTCGAGCAGCGAGCGCGCGCCGTCGACGTCGTCGTGCAGCGCGGTCGCCTCCGCCAGCATCCCGATCATCAGCAGCTTCAGGTCGTACCAGACGGGATCCTCATCGCGGCGGACGACACGGGTCAGCAGGATCCGGCTCGCCTCGCTCAGGCGGCGGAAAGCCTCGTCGACGTTCCCGTCGCTGAATCGCTGCAACCCCCACGCCTGCAGGCCGTACGCGCGCACGAGCGGCTCGGCGGACGCCTCACCCTGTTCCAGCAACCGGCGCGCCAGCGGCCTGCTTCGGTCCTTCTCGAGGCCCTGGGCGTGCGCCATCCAGCGGGAGTAGAGGAAGACGGTGGCGTCGAGTTCCCGGCCGAGGCTCCGGGCCAGGTGCTCCGCGCGTTCCAGCGGTTCCACCGCCGAGGTGCCGTACATCGAACGCATTCCCGCGACCGCGGCCAACTGCGACAGGGCGGACAACTCCAGCTCCGCGAGGTTCGCCGTCCGCGCCACCCGGACGGCCGACCGTAGCTGTCGCTCGGCGGCCTCGAGCGCGGACTTGGCCGCCGCGTGACGGCCTGCGCGCACCAGCGCCGCCGCGGTCCGGCGCGGATCGGCGAGCGGGCCGGCGGCCCACAGGTGGTGTGCGACGCGCTCCGCGACGTTCTCGCAGGAGGAGCCGGTGCGCTCGAGTGCGTCGGCGACGCGCAGGTGAAGCGGGATCGCCCGTCCTGGTGGCGTGGACTCGGTGACCGACTCGCGGACCAGATCGTGCGAGAAGCGGAAGGAGAACGGGTCCCCGGGTGTGGGTTCGAGCAGGCCGAGTGCTTCGACGGGCCCCAGGTGTTCAAGGCAGGTCCGCAGGTCGAGGTCGGCGACAGCGGCGAGCAGGCCGAGGTCGACGTCCCGGCCGATGAGCGCGGCGATCTGGAGCAGGTGCCCGGCGCAGTCGTCGAGCCCGGTCATCCGGTCACGGACGACATCCCGCACGGTGGACGGCACGCCCACGCGCGCCACGGCATCCTCGGTGAGCACGTCGCTGCCGGCGGGTAGCCGGGCCATCTCCCGTACGAGGAACGCGTTGCCGCCGGTACGCGCGTAAATGTTGTGGACGGCGGCCGGGCCGGGATCCCGGCCGATCTCGCGACGGACGAGTTCGGCCACGTCGGCCAGGCCGAGCGGACCGACCCGGATGCGGCAGTGACCGGGCACCCGGCTCACCGCGGCGAGCGTCCGCGCCAGCGCCAGTCCGGGTGCGGGCGCACGGTCGCGGAGCCCGCCGATGATCACGGTGCCGGCCGGCAGCCGGGCCGCCAGGTGACTGAACAGGCGCAGCGACGCGATGTCCGCCCACTGGAGGTCGTCGATCACGAGCAGCACCGGGCGCCGCGCGGCGACCTCGCCGACGGCGGCGAGGACCGCCTCGAACAGCCGGAACCGGGCGCTGCTGTCGGGTGCCGCCAACCCGCTGAGCGCGTCGCCGTCCGGCCCGAGGAGGTGGCCGAGCTCGCCGGCCGGCCACTTCTCCCGCGCCACGTCGGGCAGTTCGTCCAGCATCCTGCGGACCACCTGTATCCACGGCCACATGGACGGCGTTCCCTCACCTTCCAGGCAATGGCCCCAGATGACACCGGCGTCGCGCTGATCCGCCTCGGCGGCGATCTGCTCCAGCAGGCGGGTCTTGCCTATCCCCGGCTCGCCCTCCAGGACGACGAGCCCCGTGCCGCCGGTGAAGACAGGATCGATCGCCTGCCGCAGCGCCGACAGCACCTCGGCCCGCCCGACCAGGCCGCCTCCAGGCGGTGTTCCGACTGCCGCGGCGGCTCTCGGGGGCGCGGGCGAGCGTCGGGAGGGTCGCCGGACGGTCACGGCCCCGGCCGCCGTCAGGTTCTGGTTCAATACCCGCCAATGCGCGGTGTCCAGGGCTTGGCCGGGGTCCATTCCGAGGTCGGCGGCGAGACGGGTGCGGACCGCGCGGAACACCGACAGCGCCTCCGCCTGCTGACCGGCGGCGCCCAGGGTGGAAATGAGGCTCGCCTGCACCGGCTCGTGCAGCGGCGCCATCGTGGCGGCCAGGTGCAGTGACGGCAGCACCCGCTCGGGCCGGCCCAGCGACACCGCGAGTTCGGCCGCCGCCGTGCACGCGTCGAAGAACTGGCCGTCCAGCCTCGCGAAGATCGAGATCGCGGCCGGTCCCTCGCTCAGCCCCTCCCCCGCGGAGCCCTGCCACAGGTCCAACGCCTCCACGTAGCTGTCGAGGGCCTCCTCGTGGCGCTCCTTCGCCAAGGCGGTCCCGGCGGCCTCGACGTGCTCTCGGAACACGACCAGGTCGAGCATCCCGGCGTCCGCCGTGAAGAGGTAGGCGTTGCCACGCCGCTGCAGGTACGAGCCGGAGTCCCGCGCCGACAGCGTGGGCTCCAGCAGCCGGCGCAGCGAGCCGACGTACTTGTGGATGACGTTGAGGGCACTGGCCGGCGGATCATCGGCCCAGATGAGATCGATCAACTCGTCGGTGCAGGTCGGCCGTCCTTCCCTGGCCAGGAGAAGGGCCAGCAGAAAGGCCTGCTGGCGCGGTCCGGCGTCCAGCTCGACGCCGTCCCGCCAGAGCCGCAACGGACCGAGAATCCGGAAGTGCAGGGAGCCGACGGCAGCCGATCGGTCCTCCCCATCCCTGCCGATGGGAAGGATTGGCGCAGCCACGCGTGTGTACCCACCTTGTTCGTCGAGACGGCTCACGGATCACCTGGATTCGTCAGTAAACCGGACCGCGAAGCCGGCGAGTACTGTGATCCTGCGCGATCAGTGCCCATTCCCAGCCCGGTCGTGGCGCCCGGGCCGCTCGCCCGACATGCATTGTTCGTGAAGGCCCTACTCGGCCTCCGAACGCTGCCTGCGCAGCCCGGCTTCCACGTTGTGCGCGTCGACGTAGGCTCTCGGCGTGACGCCGAAGCGGTTGCGGAACTCCTTGATGAAGTGCGAGACGCTCGCATAGCCGACGGCACGGGATGCCTCGGCGACGCTCATCGGGCGATCGACGAGCAGCTCGCGCGCCCGGTCGAGCCTGTACTCCTTCAGGAACTGGTACGGCGTACGGCCGGTGACCTCACGGAACAGGGCCGAGAACGCCGACGGGCTCAGGGCCACCTGCCTGGCCAGATCGTTGACCGTCAGGGGCTCGGCGTAGTGCGCCCATGCGAACGTGAGCGCGGCCGAGATCGGGTGGTGCGCGGACTGCCTGGCCGCGATGTGCAGCATCCGGGAGAACTGCTCACGGCGCAGCACGCGGTAGACCATCTCTTCGACGCACATCGGCGCCAGCACCCGCCGATCGGCTCCGCTGTCGAGCGCCCGCAGGAACCGCAGGACCGCCGCCATGAGCTCCGGATCGAGCGGCGAGACGATGCACCGGTCGGCCTCGCCCTGCTCCGGAACCGCATCGAAGCCCTCCGACCGCGGACCGAGCATGTCGGTGGAGACCTTCCGCACCAGCGCCGGGTCGATCTCCAGCACGAAGGACAGGAACGGCTCGCAGGGGCTGGCTTGCAGGATCTCGGCCTGGAACTGCAGGTTGCTGCTGATCACCAGGTAGTTGAACGGGTCGTAGACGTAGCGCGTGCCGTCCACGATCACCGCCTTGCTGCCTTGCGCGACGATCCCGAGCGACAGTGACTGAATCTCCTCCCAGGTGGGCGCCATCGGCTCGGTGAAGCGGTAGAGCGTCAGACCGGGCCAGCCTCCGTCGTTACCTCCGATCTTGGGCGCGCGTGCGGCGAGTGCCGAGACGAGGTCCGCCGAGCTGACGCGGTGCTCGAGCTCCGAGGTCGACATGATGATTCCCCCTGCGGCGACGGATGGTGGTCCCGACATCTGGTGTTCCCCGGTGCTCCGCCCGAGTTCCTAAAAGTATCTTCGCGACAGCCCCCGGAATTCTGCTCCGGCGAGTGCGGGCGGATCAGGGCCGCTTCCGGGAAATTACGCAAGGTCAGTTGACGAACAGTGGAGACTTCGTGGATTCGCCCTCGGGCGCCGGCCCGGCGTCCGACCCTGACATGGACGGGGGTCACCCGCACATTCGTCCACTTGTCGTAAAGACGCCCTCCCTACCGTGAATCAGAAACATGCGAGGACCTTCCGGGAGGGCCACACGGGCCATCGGCCTGCACCACAATGCCGCCAACAAGGGCGAGGAAGCGTCAAGGAGCCCTTCGTCTACTCGGTCGTCGTCTTCCGGGACATCGACAACAGTGTGACGTCGTGAGGCCACCTTCCGAAGGCCGGCCGGCGGCTCGCTCGCGGCATGCCGCGGCAGGGCACGCCACCCCCTGTGGAGTGCCCTGCCGCGGCATGCGATCTACCAGTGACCGCCCTTGTGGAGCTGGCCGCGGACCGCGCCGTCGGGGAACTGGGCGGTGTGCAGGTTGGCGTACCAGTTCTTGGGGTTGTTCTTGATCCCCTTGAGCAGGCTGCTCTTGACGCGTACGGAGCCGGAGGCCGTGTTGCCGCGGATCCTGCCGTTGCTCAGCAGGTCGATGACGACGGGGCCGTTCACGCCCGCCTTGCCCTTGTGGATGTGGAAGGCAGTGGGATTGCCGGTCTTCCGCCACTGGACGAAGAAGTAGAAACGGTTGCCGTTGATCCGGAACTTGGCGACGGCCACGCCGTCCCGATCGTTGACCTTCTTGCCCGGTTCGGGCACCTCGTTCCTGCCCAGGAGCCCGGCAGCGAAGTAGTACTTCCTGGCCGAAGCGACCGTGCCGGCCGTTTCCGCCACGCCGGCGGCGCCGGCCGCGTGGGCGTGACCGTGCGGGGCGGGAGCCGCGACCGCCTGGGCGAGCTGGGACACCCGTCGATCCGGTGCGGCAGCCGCGGGGGTGGCGATCACCGCGCTGGCGGCGACCGCCGCGATCGCTCCTACCGCCGCCGTGCCCACTGCCACGCGCCGCCAGGTGAATCGCCCGTTACTCATTTGCTGAACCGTTCTCACTCGTGACCCTTCTTTCTGACTGTCACTTGGGGCAGTTGTTTGCCACTCGCAGACAGTAGGGATGACGATAGAGGGCGCTCTGTGCACAAATCCACACAAGCCATGTGATCAATACCACACGACCTCCCCCATGGCCAATGACCTGGGTGTCAACCGGTCGCCCATAAGAAATCGCGACGAATCCAGTAAATATCCAGCCGCCATCAACAAAGACCCTCTATTTTTTTCCCGCCCCATGAAAAAGGGTTTCAGGTGGCAAACGAGCGTTCCACTTTCCGTCCAGTACGTGTCAAGTGCGACCACGAGCCCGATCCCGGTCGGGCTAGCGGCGCGCGAGGGCCGGGCTAGCGGGGTCATGAAATATCCACCTCGTGGATCTCCTGTTCCCCATGTGCCAGGTCCCGATCGGGGCCGTGTTCGCCGTTGCCGCGTTCGCCAGGTCGCCCGGCAGCGGTGCGGCCGGCGCGTCGTGAGGCGGGCGTTCCTCGTGGCGGCGGGCGGGCTCGCGGGTCTGGCCCTGCTGACCGTACGGCTGCGCGCGACGTACCTGGTGATCCGCGTCAGCGGCACCAGCATGGCCCCGGCTCTGACCCATGGGGACCGGCTCCTGGCCCGGCGCACGGACCTGGCGGCGCTGCGCAGAGGGCAGATCGCCGTCGTCTCGAACCCGCACCCGACCGGCGGCGAATTCCTGATCAAACGTGTTGCCGCCCTGCCCGGCGACCCGGTCCCGGAGCGGGTACGCAGGGTCGTCGCCGACGACGTCGTCCCGCCCGGCAGGTTCGTCCTGATCGGTGACAACACCGAGGTCAGCTTCGACTCCCGCGAGCACGGCTTCTTCCACGCCGACGACCTCCATGCCGTCACCGTCAAGAAGCTGGAGCCGCAGCATGGCCGTTGACGGGGACGCCGGACCGCTTCCGCCCGTGAGACGGCGGCCATCCGCGACGGACCGGCTCTTCCGTCCACAAGCCCGCGGATTTCACGAGGCAGACCCTGGTGAAATCCGCGCCCAGCGAACCCGCGACAGGAAAGGAGGTGAAACAGAATGCTGGACAAGCTCATCGACCGGTTGATTCCCACGGTCAAGGCCGACGCCGCGTGCACCCCGAGGTGCGTGCAGATCGGCCCCGGCCCGACCCCCGGGTGCTACCGGATGCGGTGCACCAATGGCGACTGCACCGTTCGGACGGTCATCGTGTGCGAATAATTCGCCGAAGGAAAGGTGGGACAGGTGAAATCCATCAGCGCTCTGGCGGACCGGATCGTCGCCTTCGTCGTACCGGCCGGCGACGCGCAGGCCGCCTGCACCGCACGCTGCATCATCGTCAACCAGACCTGCACCGGCAGCATTTGTTGTGCCTACTTCAAATGCTGGAGAACCGACTGCTCGGTCTACACGAGAAAGCAGTGCGCCTAGGCAGGTAAAAGGGAGTGCCCTCTGGCCGGTACCGGCCAGAGGGCACTCCCTTGTCGCGCGAAACCCATGAGAAACCGGACGCCGTACAGGATGATCCGGTGCTAGAGCGACGCGCCTCGGAGTATGTCCTGATGCTGCCGGCGTAAATGGTCGGCCGGTTCGATGCCGAGCTCCGTGCTGAGGATGTCACGCATGCGCCGGTAGGCGACGAGCGCTTCGGCACGGCGGCCGCGCCCGGCCAGGGCACGCAGCAGCATCTCCCACAGGGACTCACGGAAAGGGTGGGCCTCGACGAGGCGCTCCAATTCGGGGATGACCCCGCTGTGGAGGCCGAGCCGCAGTTCCGCCTCCACCCAGAGCTCGGACGCGGTCAGGTGCATCGCGTCCAGGCGGCGGCGCTCGCAGCGGACGGTTTCGACGTCGATCTCCGGCGCCAGCGGGCCGTGCCACATGTCCAGCGCCTCCCGCAGCAGCCCCGCCGCCACCTCCGGGCGGCCCGCGGTCAGAGCCCCCGATCCCCGGGCGAAGTACTGCTCGAACGCCCTGACGTCCACCGCTCGATCCGGGACGACCAGGGTGTAGCCGTTCCCGAAGGTGGTCAGGTCGACACCGTGGGCGGCCAGCGGCGCCAGAGTGCGCCGCAGGCGGTAGACGTACGTTTGCAGACTCGCCTTGGCCGTCGCCGGCGGCTCGTCCGGCCAGAGCTCCGTCATCAGCCGATCCACGCTGACCACTCCGCCTGGACGCAGCATGAGAACGGCGAGGATCGCCTGCTGCTTCGCGGCCCGGACGTTGATCGCGCGGCCTCCGCCGTCGACCACCGCCAGGCGTCCCAACAGTTGGAACATCGTGCACCTCCGATCGGCATTGTGCTCATGGCAGGTATGTCTCGGGTATGGCATGGCGACTCGTGCCATACCGGGGCTCGGGTGATGGTGTGCGCTCGGCGGTCTTCAGGGCACGGGGCAGGTCCGGACGCACACGAGGGGCCGGACATCGCCGTCACGGCGATTATCCGGCCCCTGCGTGGTCGCTAGGCGGCTAGCAACACTTGCGAGCGAGAGTGGTCCGCACCCCGAAGGTGCTCCCTGGCCCCCAGTTGCACGCGTACTTGTCCTTCATGGACCTGCTGCCGCAGGCGGGGTTGTAATAGCACCGGCCCCACCAATAGCCGCCGATGGGCCTGTTGTAGCACTTGACGACGGCGCCGGCGGAGTCTTCGGGAAGGACCCACGCCAGGGCAAGGTCCGCGAGTCCCGTGATGATCTTCACGCTTCTTCATCCATTTCTTCGTTTACGGTCTCAGAGCTTGGTCGGTCGATCTATGCCGTCTCCTTTACTGACAGGCCCGCAGATCCGGGGGAAAGCCTTCGGCGCGTGATGGCGTGGACGTCGGCGAGCGGAAAGTAGCCGTGGTCGCGCGAGTCGAAGCTGTCCTCGCCGTTGTCGCCGAGCAGGACGACATTGCCGACGGGGATACGCTCTTCGGCCACCACCGGCGCCACCGATGGCGGAACAGGATCGCCCGGCAGTCCGACGATGCGCTTGATGAGAAAGGTCTCCCCCACGAACGGAGGAGCGCGCACCACCGCGATCTGACCACGGCGGAGAGCCGGCCCGGCCACGCGCCGGACGAGTACCCGATCTCCGTCGGCCAGTGTGGGGGCCATGCTGTCGCCATCGACCCGGATCACGGAGTACGTGGCGCGCAGCCGTACGATCAGCAGGGCCAGCGCTCCGCCCACGACGAGGAGCATCCACCTCACAGGGCCACCGCCTCGTCCGGCTCGCGGTAGCCGGTCGCCTGGAGGTTGAAGAGCCGCGCGTAGGGGCCGCGGGCGGCCATGAGGGCGTGGTGCCGGCCCGCCTCCCGGATGGCGCCGTCCTCCAGAACGATGATGAGGTCGGCGTCGCGCACGGTGTTGAGCCGGTGGGAGATGAGCAGGCTGGTGGCGCCGTGGCGGCGGCGCCGGGTCCGGGTGTGCACGTCGGCCTCGGCCTCGGGGTCCAGCCCGGCGGAGGGCTCGTCGAGGATCACGAGGTCGCGGTGGCCGCGGAACATCGCGCGGGCCAGGGCCGTACGCTGCCATTGCCCGCCGCTGAGCACGACACCCGTGTCGGGGTCGTCCTTGTCGTCCTCGCCGAAGAACGTCCGCGTGAGCAGGGTGTCGTACCCGCGAGGGAGGGAGGAGAGCTTGTCGTCGATCCCGGCCTCGTGGGCGGCCCCGCGGATTCGGCTCTCGTCCTCGCGGGCGGGGACGAAGCCGATGGAGACGTTGTCGGCCGCGGACATGTCGTAGGCCATGTGGTCCTGGAACACTCCGCTGATGCGGTGCCGCAGATCATCGGGGTGCACGTCACGGATGTCGACGCCGTCCCACGTGATGCTTCCGTGCTGCGGGTCGTAGAACCGGCACAGGAGTTTGACGAGGGTGGACTTGCCGGCCCCGTTCAGGCCGACGACGGCGACCGACGCGGCGGCGGGGATGAACAGGTTCAGGCCGCGCAGGATCCAGGGGTGATCCTCGCTGTAGCGGAACCACACGTCGGTGAGCTGGATGCCCTGGCGCAGCCGGGGCAGGGGCGCGGGCTCTGCGGGAATGGGGAGGTCGGGCTCGGCCGAGGTCACGGCCACGTAATGGCCGAACATGAGCAGATCCTGGTGGAGAGAGGCGATACCGATGATCAGCCCGTTGAGGGCGGCCTGGACCGCGCCGATGGCGACGATCAGCAGGGACACGTCGCCGATGCTCAACGCGCCGGAGCCGGCGGAGATGACGGCCCAGATCAGCCCGCCGCCCGCGACCACGGAGCCCAGCAGCGTCAGCAGGCCCTCGACGGACAGTTCCTTGATGTCCATCCGGCGGCGTGCGGCGTTGGACGTGCGCAGCTCGGTCATCATGCGGCCGCGCAGGAAACGGCCGCTGTTGAACAGCCTGATCTCCTTCGCCGCCGCGATCGTGGTGAGCAGGTCGCCGTAGAACATCTGGCGTCGTTCGGCCGGGCCGATGTCCCACATCATCGCGGCGCGACGATGCGACAGCCGCAACTGCGCCAGCAGCGCGGGAACCCCGGTCGCCAGGACGATCCCCGTGAGAACCGGGCTGACCATCAGCAGGGAGCCGACCATTCCGGCCAGCGTGATCACCGCGCTGGCGACCCCCAGGGATCCGGTGATGACTTCCTGCCCCGTCGACAGGCTGTTCTTCGCCAACCGGAGCTGGTCGTGGAAGTTGGGGTCCTCGAACCGTCGCAACCCGGCGAACCGCAGCGTCGCGGAGAACAGCTGCGTGGTGGTCTGGGAGGTGAACGACCTGCCCATCTCGCTGTTGAGGTACTGCATGAGCTGGGGCAGCACCGTCACCAGGATGCCCGCGGCGGCCAGCCCCACGGCGAGGGTGCTCAGCTCGGCCGCCGAGCCCTGTCCCGCCAGGGAGTCGACCACCAGTTTGGTCAGCCACGCCACCGCGATCGGCGCGATCGCCTCAACGATCATCACCAGGACATAGACCACCATCAGTCCCGGGGCCGCGCGCAGGGCGACCCCGACGGCGGCCTTCGCCGTTCCTATCATGCGCTGACCGTGGCGGGCAGCACGGGATCGTTGTCGGCGACCCTGCCGTCCGCACCGATCTCGAAGACGGTCGGATAGCCGGTGACCTGGAAGGCGCTCTGAATGGCGGCCTGAGGCGCCTCGACCACGACACGTGCCACCTCGGCGAGGCGTTCGACGTCGGCGGCGGCCTCCTTGTCGCCGATGTCGCCGGTGACGACGACGGCGAGCACGGCGGCCGGGGTCCGGCGGGCATGGTCGATGAAGCGTGGCATCAGCTCCCTGCACGGCTGGCAGGACGGCGAGAAGAAGCCGACCAGGGCGGGCCCGTCGATCAGCTCATCGGAGATCGGCTCGCCGTCGGTGGTGGTGGCGGCGAACTCCGGGACCTTCTCCCCGATGGCGAGCCCTTCCGCCATGGACGGCATGGACGCCGCTGACGCGGCCTGCTTCCGCAACCGGCGGATCACTCCGACCGTCAGCAGGAGATTCAGCAGGCACAGCACGCCGATCATGACGACGGCAACGATCAGATACGGCATCACGCACTCCCCGAGACTTCCATGAACAAATCGGCGATATCGTCGAAGACGATCAAGAGGATGGCGCCGACCAGCCCCACCGGCGCCGCCAGGGCGAGGCCGACCACGGTCACCGGGCCGCCGGGAACCATCAGCGCCACCGAACCCAGCGCGACAACGAGCAGCAGAAGCCCGTTGCGGACCAGATGCACCGGGCCGAGCGGGGTCGCGGACGCGCCGAAGCACTGGCATGGCTCACGCCGCCCCTCGCGCAGGGAAACAGCGATCCACGTGGAGAACGCGATCAACAGCATCCCGCCGGCGGCCAGCCCCACATGGGGCAGCACGATCAAGGTGGCCGCGGCCACGAGTTCCATGCCCACCGTCGCCACGGCGGCCGGGAACCGGGCCGGCCCGGGCAGCAGTCGCAGGGTGCCGGCGAAAGACCGCAGGGCGGCACGGCTGCGCAGCTTCGAGTACGCGGAGACGACGAAGACCGTGGCGAGCAGGACCTGACTCGCCACCAGCACGTGAACCATGACCCCAGATGCTCGTCCGGCCCCTTAGCCCGGCGCTAGCGCGCCGGTAGCGCGACCGGCGGCAGGGGCCGGCCGTGACCTGGATCGCTTGGGGTCGTGGTGCTCGGCCGGGTGCTCGGCCGGGTGCTCGGCCGGGTGCTCGGTGTGGTCGGTCAGCCGTCCTCGCGTGCCGGGGGCAGCAGCGCGGCGGCGGCCATGATGAGCGGGTCCAGCCGGCCGTCGGCGGCGCCCGCGTCGGCGAGCAGCCTGGCCCGCATCCGGGGGTCCCAGAAGGAGTGGATGTGGGCGGCGATCTGCTGGGCCGCCCAGGCCGGCTCGCGGGTTCGGAACTGCGCCGCGATCTCGTTCGACAGGCGGATGTGCGGGGGCGTTCGCGTCTCGGTCACGTGGTCACTTCACCGAAGCCGAGGCCGAGGCCGGGGACGGGTGCCTCAGCGACACCTGGACCGCGGTCACCTTGTACTCAGGGCAGTTGGTCGCCCAGTCGGAGTTCTCCGTGGTCACGACGTTCGCGCCGGTCACCGGGTGGTGGAAGGTCGTGTAGACCACCCCGACCGGCATCCGCTCCGCGATCTTGACCCGGAGGCTGGTCTCGCCGACCCGGCTGGCCAGCGCCACGGTGTCGCCGTCACGGATGCCGCGCACCTCGGCGTCGTGCGGGTGCATCTCCAGCAGGTCCTCCGGATGCCAGGCGGTGTTCCCGGTACGCCGGGTCTGGGCGCCCACGTTGTACTGCGACAGGATGCGTCCCGTCGTCAGGATCAGCGGGTATTTACGGGTGCTGCGCTCCTGCGTCGGGACGTAGTCGGTCAGCATGAACCGGCCCTTGCCGCGGACGAACCCGTCGATGTGCATGATGGGCGTGCCCTCGGGCGCCGCGTCGTTGCACGGCCACTGGACGCTGCCGACCTGGTCGAGCCGGGCGAACGACACCCCCGCGAACGTGGGCGTGGTCATCGCGATCTCGTCCATGATCTGCGCGGAGTCGTCGTACTTCATCGGGTAGCCCATCGCCTGCGCGATCTCGCAGACGATCTCCCACTCGTGCTTGCCGGTCCGCGGCGCCATCACCGGGCGTACCCGGTTGATCCGGCGCTCGGCGTTGGTGAACGTGCCGTTCTTCTCCAGAAACGAGGTGCCCGGCAGGAAGACGTGCGCGTACTTCGAGGTCTCGTTGAGGAACAGGTCCTGCACGACCACCAGGTCCATCGCCGACAGGGCGGCGGTGACGTGCCTGGTGTTCGGGTCCGACTGAACGATGTCCTCACCTTGCACGAACAGGCCCATGAACGTGCCGTCGATCGCGGCGTCGAACATGTTGGGGATGCGCAGGCCCGGCTCGGGATGCAGCACCCGGCCCCACAGCGTCTCGAAGGTGCCGCGCACCACGTCGTCGGAGACGTGCCGGTAGCCGGGCAGCTCGTGCGGGAAGGAGCCCATGTCGCACGAGCCCTGTACGTTGTTCTGCCCGCGCAGCGGGTTCACCCCGACGCCCTCGCGGCCGATGTTGCCCGTGGCCATGGCCAGGTTGGCCATGCCCATCACCATGGTCGAACCCTGGCTGTGCTCGGTGACGCCCAGGCCGTACATGATGGTGGCGTTGCGGGCGCCCGCGTACAGGCGGGTCGCGGCCCGCAGTTCGGCCGCGGGGATGCCGGTGATCGACTCGACCGCCTCGGGGCTGTGCTCGGGGGCGGAGATGAACCGCTCCCACTCGGCGAAGTCCTCGCAGCGCTCGTCGACGAACTCCCGGTCCACCAGGCCCTCGGTCACCACCACGTGGCTCATGGCGTTGATCAGCGCCACGTTGGTGCCGGGCCGGACCGGCAGGTGGTGCTCGGCCTGGACGTGCGGGGAGCGCACCAGGTCGATCCTGCGCGGGTCGGCGACGATGAGCCGGGCGCCCTGGCGCAGCCGGCGCTTGATCCGCGAGCCGAACACCGGGTGGGCGTCGGTCGGGTTCGCCCCGATGATCAGGATGACGTCGGCCTTGTCGACGGACTTGAAGTCCTGGGTGCCGGCCGACGTGCCGTACGTCTGCTTGAGCCCGTAGCCGGTCGGCGAGTGGCAGACGCGGGCGCAGGTGTCGACGTTGTTGTTGCCGAAGGCGGCGCGCACCATCTTCTGGACGACGTAGACCTCCTCGTTGGTGCACCGGGAGGAGCTGATGCCGCCGATCGCGCCGGCGCCGTGCCTGGCCTGGATCTCCAGCATGCGGCTGCCGACGTGGCCGATGGCCTCCGCCCACTCCACCTCGCGCCAGGGGTCGGTGATCCGCTCGCGCACCATCGGCTTGAGCCGCCGGTCGGGGTGCGAGGCGTAGCCGAAGGCGAACCGGCCCTTGACGCAGGAGTGTCCCTCGTTGGCCTTGCCGTCCTTGTAGGGCACCATGCGGACGACCTCGTCGCCGCGCAGCTCGGCCTTGAACGAGCAGCCCACGCCGCAGTAGGCGCAGGTGGTGATCACGCTGCGGGTCGGCATGCCGAGCTCGACCACGGACCGCTCCTGCAGCGTGGACGTCGGGCAGGCCTGCACGCAGGCGCCGCAGGAGACGCAGTCGGACTCCATGAACGTGCCGCCGGCGCCGGCGGCGACCTTCGACTCGAACCCGCGGCCCTCGATCGTCAGGGCGAAGGTGCCCTGCACCTCACCACAGGCGCGCACGCAGCGCGAGCAGGCGATGCACTTGCTCGCGTCGAAGTCGAAGTAGGGGTTGGTGCTGTCGGTCGGCAGGTCGAGGTGGTTCTCGCCGTCGAAGCCGTAGCGGACCTCCCGCAGGCCGACCACGCCGGCCATGTCCTGCAGCTCGCAGTCGCCGTTGGCGGGACAGGTCAGGCAGTCCAGCGGGTGGTCGGAGATGTACAGCTCCATGACGCCGCGGCGCAGCCCGGCCAGCTCGGGCGTCTGGGTGCGCACCTTCATCCCCTCGGCCACCGGCGTGGTGCACGACGCCGGCGAGCCCTTGCGGCCGTCGATGTCGACCAGGCACAGGCGGCACGAGCCGAACGGCTCCAGGTTGTCGGTGGCGCACAGCTTCGGGATGTCGATGCCGCACTCGGCCGCGGCGCGCATCACCGAGGTCCCCTCCGGGACCAGCACGGTCTTGCCGTCGATCTCCACGGACACGGTCGCCTCGCCCGAGCGCGCCGGAGTGCCGTAGTCCTGTTCCTTGATCAGGCTCATCGCCGTTCCTCCGTCGTGGCTCCGAAGTCGCCGGGGAAGTGGGTGAGGGCGCTGCGCACCGGCATCGGTGTCAGGCCGCCCATCGCGCAGAGGGAACCCTCGGTCATCAGATGGCACAGGTCGTCGAGCAGCTTCAGGTTGGCGGTCCTGTTCTCGCCCGCGACGATGCGGTCGATGACCTCGACCCCGCGTACCGCGCCGATCCGGCACGGGGTGCACTTGCCGCACGACTCGACGGCGCAGAACTCCATGGCGAACCTGGCCTGCCCCGCCATGTCGACGGTGTCGTCGAACACCACCACGCCGCCGTGGCCCACCATCGCGCCCGCCGCGGCGAACTCCTCGTAGTCCATGGGCAGGTCGAACCGGGACGTCGGCAGGTAGGCGCCGAGCGGGCCGCCGACCTGCACGGCCCGCACCGGCCGGCCCGACCGGGTGCCGCCGCCGTACCCCTCCACCAGCTCACCGAGGGTGATGCCGAAGGCGGTCTCCACGATGCCGCCGCGGGCGATGTTGCCGCCGAGCTGGAAGACCTGGGTGCCGCGCGAGCGGCCCACCCCGAGCCCCGCGAACGCCTGCGCGCCGTCGGCCAGGATCATCGGCACCGAGCCCAGGGTCAGCACGTTGTTGACCACGGTGGGCTTGCCGAACAGGCCCTCCAGGGCCGGGATCGGCGGCTTGGCGCGCACCATGCCGCGCTTGCCCTCCAGGCTCTCCAGCATGGAGGTCTCCTCGCCGCAGATGTACGCCCCGCCACCGACCCGGACGAACAGGTCGAAGGCGAAGTCATGGCCGAGGACCCGCTTGCCGAGCCAGCCCTGCGCATAGGCCGCGTCTATCGCCGCACGCAGCGCGGCCACGGCGTCGGGGTATTCGGAGCGGACGTAGATGTAGCCCTCGCTCGCCCCGACCGCCCAGGCGGCGATCGTCATCCCCTCGATGAGGGTGAACGGGTCTCCCTCCATCAGCATCCGGTCGGCGAAGGTGCCGCTGTCGCCCTCGTCGGCGTTGCAGCAGACGAACTTCAGCTCTGACGCGGCGCCGAGCACGGTCTTCCACTTGATGCCCGCGGGGAAGCCCGCGCCGCCCCGGCCGCGCAGCCCGGAGTCGGTGACCTCGGCCACCACCTGCTCGGGGGTGAGGGACAGCGCGCGCCGCAGCCCGGCGAGCCCGCCGTGGGCGGTGTAGTCGCCGGGAGAGCCCGGGTCGATGACGCCGACCCGGGCGAAGGTCACCCGCGTCTGGTCGCGCAGCCAGGCGATCTCCTCGGTCGGGCCGAGGCACAGACGGTGCGGGGCGCCGTCCAGCAACCCGGCGGCGAGCAGGTGCTCGACGTCGTCGGGGGTCACCGGGCCGTACGCCACCCGGCCGGCCGGCGTCGCCACCTCGACCAGCGGTTCGAGCCACAACATGCCGCGGGAGCCGTTGCGCACGACGTGGGCCCTGGGGCCGGCCGCCTCGGCGATCCGCTCGGCGACCTGGTCGGCCCCCACGGAACGGGCGGCGGAGTCGCGCGGGACGTAGACGGTTACCGGCTCGTCGATCACTGGGTGACCCCCAGGAGGCGGTCGAGCTCCTGCGGCCCGACCCTGCCGTACAGCCGGTCGCCGGCCTGGACGGACGGGCCGGTCGCGCAGTTCCCGAGGCAGAAGACCTGTTCCAGGGTGATCGCCCCGTCCGGTGTGGTCTCCCCCAGGCCGATGCCGAGCCGGTCTGTCGCCCGGTCGACCAGCCCGGCCGCGCCCACCGCCTGGCACGCCTCCGCCCGGCAGATCCGGACCGTCGTACGGCCCGGCGCGGCCTGACGGAAGTCGTGGTAGAAGGTGACGACGCCGTGCACGTCGGCCCTCGAGAGGTTCAGCTCGTCCGCCAGGATCGGGATAGCCGCCGGGTCGATATGTCCCAGATCCTCCATGAGGCTGTGCAGGATCGGCAGCAGTGCGCCTCGGTCGTCGCGATGCCGCGCGACGACCGAACGTACTCGATCTTCAAGAGACTGCGTCGGCGACGACATCATGACCAGCCTTTCGATCAGAGGCCTTGCACTTGCAAGGTCACGCATGGTCGGCGGGCGTGTCCAATCACTTTCTTCTATTGCTTGACAGGAAACGTCTATCAACGCAGCTCGGACGGGCTATGCCGGCATCACGGCGACCGGCCGCGACGTCACCGCAGGTAGTCGCCGGCCTTGGCGCCCAGCACGTTCAGAAGGGCCAGGGCCTCCGCGTCAGGGGATCCCGGCGGAGCGCTGTAGAGCACGAGGCGCTGGTCGCGGTCCGTGAGCGTGAGCGAGTCGCAGTCGACGGTGACCTCCCCGACGACCGGGTGGCGGAAGGTCTTCGTGAGCACCGGCGCGGCCTGGACGTCGTGCCGCTCCCAGAGCCGGGCGAAGTCGGGGCTGGCGTCGCGGAGCTCGTCGACGAGGCCGGTCACCGCGGGATCCGCCGGGTAGCGGGCGAGGGTGGATCGGAGCTCCATGACGACGTGGTGCCGGAACTCGGCGGCGTCGGATACCCCGTACAGGGTCGCGTCGGCGCGCGCCGGCCCGAGGAATGCCCGGCGCGCGAGATTGCGGTCCTTCGGGGTGAGCTCGGCGAAGTCCTCCATGAGCGCGGCCGCGAGGTCGTTCCACGCGAGCACCTCGAACGTGGCGGACGTCACGAAGGCGGCCGTCTGCGGCAGCCGCTCCAGGAGCGCGAGGATGCTCGGGCGCACGTCGCGCCGGAGCAGTCCGGTACGCGTCGGCGCAGTGCCGGCCAGGACGTGGAGGTGGTCGGACTCGGCGTCGGTGAGCCGCAGCGCGCCGGCGATCCCGGCGAGGACCTCGCCCGACGGCCGCGGCGCCCTGCCCTGTTCGAGGCGGACGTAGTACTCCGTGGAGATGTGCGCGAGGACCGCCACCTCCTCGCGGCGCAGACCCGGTGTCCGGCGTCGCGGTCCGGAGGGCAGGCCAACGTCCTGCGGCCGCAGCCGCTCGCGACGGCTGCGGAGGAACGCCCCGAGTTCCTGTTTGTCCATACCCCAAGTGTGCACGCCGCGCGGCCACGGATCCTGGTACTGCCTGTGCCTGCATCCGGCCTGGTGGCCGGCCTGACACTGGTCGACATGACGAACAACATCGACATCGCGCCCATCGGCCTGCTCACCGGCAAGGTGGTGTTCATCACCGGCGCCAGCCGCGGCATCGGGGCGGCCGCGGCCCGGCTCTTCGCCGCCGAGGGCGCGGCCGTCGTGCTCGCCGCCCGCGGCACGGACGCCCTCCAGCAGATCGTCACCGAGATCCGCGCCGATGGAGGCGTCGCCGACGCCGTCACCCTGGACCTCGCCGACCGTGCGAGCGTCCGCGCGGCGGTCGACCGCGTGGAGGAGCTGCACGGACGGCTCGACGGCGCCTTCAACAACGGCGCGACCATCCAGCGGCCCGGCCCGCTAGACGACACCAGCGACGAGGACATCGACCAGCAATTCGCCGTGAACTTCCGCTCGCACTGGACCGCCATGACCGCCGAGGCCGCACTCATGCGACGCAACGGTGGCGGGGCGATCGTCAACACCTCGAGCATCGGCAGCCGCCGCGCCAACCCCGCCCTGCCCGCGTACGGCGCCATGAAGCGCGCGCTCAACAGCATCACCGAGACCGCGGCCGCGACCTGGGGGCGTCAGGGCATCCGGGTGAACGGCATCACCCCCGGCGGCACCGCCACGGAGATGATCGACGCATGGGAGGCGGTGTCCCCGGGCATCATCGAGCACATCAACGCGGCGAGCCCGCTCGGCCGCATGGCCGAGCCCCGTGAGGTGGCCGAGGTGGCCGCGTGGCTGCTCAGCGACCGTGCCTCGATGGTGACCGGCGCGATCGTGCCGGTCGACGGCGGCGCCGGCGCCTGAATCGCGGCGGTGTTCGGCGTGGCCGCCGCCGGTCTCCTCGACCGCGCGGGCGCCGATGTGCTGCTCCGTCCGCCCGTCGCCGCGCGCCCCGGTCACCAGCCCAGTTCGTCGCAGCCCCGGTGGTCGGCCGGTTCGACCTGCAACGTGGCGTGGGAGATGTGGTGCTGCTTGCTGAGGACGTCGCGCGCCTCGTCCAGGACGGCGTGGTTGTCGCTCTGGTCGGCGGTGACGAGGTGGGCGGTGGCCACGTTCATGCCGGAGGTGAGCGTCCACAGGTGCAGGTCGTGGACGTCGCTCACGCCCTTGATGGCGGCCAGGTCGGCGGCGACGGCGGTGGCGTCGACGTCTTCGGGGACGTGCTGGCCGAGGACGGCGAAGACCTGGCGGCCGAGCGAGACGGCACGTACGGCGACGAAGGCGCCGATGGCCAGGGCGACGACGGTGTCCCAGAACGTCTGACCGGTGGTGGCCACCAGCCAGCCCGCGACGATGACGCCCACCGAGCCGGCCGTGTCGGCGACGACCTCCAGGTAGGCGCCCTTGACGTTGAGGCTCTCGCTCGCCCCGGAGCGCAGCAGGAGCAGGGCGACGAGGTTGACCGCCAGGCCGATCGCGCCGACCACGAGCATCGGCCCGGAGGAGACCTCCGCGGGCCCGCCGATGCGGCCGATGGCCTCGATGACCACGTACAGGGCGACGCCGAGCATCAGGACGACGGCCAGCAGCGAGGCGAACACCTCGGCCCGGTAGGAGCCGTAGCTGCGCCGGCCGGTGGTGTCGGGGCGGGTGGCGATCCGGGTGGCGACCAGCGCCGCGCCGAGGGTGACGACGTCGGCGGCCATGTGCCCGGCGTCCGACAGCAGCGCCAGCGAGCCGGAGATGAGACCGTAGGCGAGCTCGACGACGAAGAACGCGCCGATCAGCACGAAGGAGACCGCCAGCCGCCAGCGGTGCCGGCTGCCCGCGTGCCCGTGCCCGTGCCCGGCGCCCATCAGGCGTTCCCCTCGCGCTCGGGGTGGATGGCCTCGGTGTGCTCGGTGTGCGCGAGCGCCAGGTCGAGCAGCATCCGCACGTGCGGGTCCGCCAGCCGGTAGTACGACATCCGGCCGGAACGGCGGGCGGCCACGATGCGGTGGGCACGCAGCAATCTCAGCGCATGGGACGCCGCGGACTCGCTCTGCCCGGTGACCGCCGCGAGGTCGCACACGCACAACTCGCCGTCCAGCAGCGCCACCAGAAGTCGCAGCCGGTTGAGATCCGACAGCAGGCCGAAGACGTCCGCGGTGTCGGTCAGGTCCTCGGTGGCGGGCATCCGCTCACGCACGGCGGTCACCCGGTCGGCGTCGACCACCTTGACGCTACAGCCGTCGATGGCCAATACACTCTCATCTGAAGATTTATTCATATGAGCAACGATAAAGGGTGATCTGGACGGCCTGTCAAGACCCTCGCGACTTTCGAGAAGGTACTGGCTTCCCGGCCGATGACTAAGCGCATAGTCAGCCCTAGAATGCGAGTACCAAGACTCGCGGCGGGCCACCGCTCAGCGTGGCCGGCATGTCCGGTGGGCAGCGCGGGCGGCATCGAGACCACGCACTCGAATCGAAGGGGGCGAGGATCGCGGATGGCCCGACGGCAGGCCCGATTCACCGCACAGGACCTGGCGGACGATTCCCGGCTGCGGGACCACTCTCCCGATCTGTGGAGAGAGGACCTGGGGGAGGTGCAGCGCCGCCTGTTGTCGTCGGCCGTACGCTGCTTCGCCGCGAACGGATTCCACGCCACGACCACGCGCGACATCGCCGAGTGCGTCGGGCTCAGCCCGGCCGCCCTCTACGTCCACTTCCCGTCGAAGGAACTGGTCCTGTTCGAGATCGTCCGGGCCGGCCATGAGCGGGTCCTGGCGCACGTCCGCGATCCGTCCATCCTGGCCCTGGACGGTTCGGCCGAGCGGCTGCGCGCCATCGTCTCGGCGTACACCGTGTGGCACGCCCGCCACCACGTGACCGCGCGGGTCTGCCAGATGGAGCTGAACGGTCTCACCCCCGAGCACTACGGCGAGATCGTGGAGCTGCGCCACCAGACCAACGGGTACTTCAGGGGCGCGGTCGCGCGCGGGGTGGCCGACGGGGCGTTCGCGAAGGTCGACGTCAAGCGGGTCACGCGCGCGATGTTGTCGCTGAGCATCGACCTGGTCCGCTGGTACCGGCTCGACGGCTCCGACTCGCCCGAACAGCTCGGCGAGTTCTACGCCGGCCTCGCGCTGAAGCTGCTCGCCCCGGCCTAGGACGCGGCGGGCGGCGGTCCGGGCCCCGTCACCGGTTGACAAGCGACCGTTCACAGCCTGACTATGCGCTTAGTAACCCCCACGAACCGATCAGATTCCCTGCCCGTTGTGCTCTGGAGGCCCCCATTGCATGCCCTGACGCAGGACCTGACCACCCCCTCATGCGGACGGCCCGCCGTTCCTCGCCCGCATGCGTGACCATGCCGTACCCGCGCCCCGAACAGCAGGAGCGCCGACCTGCCGCACCTGGACGGATGCGCCGATGACCGTGCAATCACCCCTCACATCGTGCAACGTCTTCCTCGATCTGCTGGCCCGCGAGGCCACGCCCGTCGAGTTCGAGGAGCCGGTGGTCTCGGCCCGCGCGGCGGGCGCGGCGCCCGAGACGCTGGCGCAACTGGAGGCCGCCAAGCTCGCGGCGCTGCGGGTGAGCGCCGGCATGCGGCGGCAGGCCGGCCGCGAGGCCGAGCTGACCGCGCTGTTCGACCTGGCCGGCGACCTGGCCGCGCTCCACGACCTGGACGCGATCCTGGAGGCGATCGTGCGCCGGGCCCGGCGGCTGCTGAACGCCGACATCGCGTACGTGACGCTGAACGACGACGAGCGCGGCGAGACCCGCATGCGAATGACCGACGGATCGATCTCGGCGGCCTTCCGGCGGCTGCGGATCCCGCTCGGCGACGGGCTGGGCGGGCTGGTGGCGCAGACGGCGATGCCGTACAGCACCGACCACTACGCGGCGGACCCGCAGTTCCGGCACCGTGCCCACATCGACGCGGCGGTGGCCGAGGAGGCGCTGGTGTCGATCCTGGGCGTGCCGATGCGGCTGGGCAGCCGGGTGATCGGCGTGCTGTACGCGGCCAACCGCAGCGAGCGGCCGTTCGCCCCGGAGAAGGCGGTGCTGCTGGGCTCCCTGGCGGCGCACGCCGCCCTGGCCGTCGACAACGCGCGGCTGCTGGCTCAGACCCAGACGGCGCTGGAGGAACTGGACGCGATCAACGGGAGGATCCGGGCGCGCAGCGCGGAGGTCGAGCGGGCAGCCCAGGCGCACGACCGGATGACCGCCCTGGTCGTCAGGGGCGGGGACGCCGGTGACGTGGCCGCGGTGGTCACCGAGGTGCTGGGCGGGACGCTGCACGTCCTCGACGCGGACGGCCGTTGCCTGGCCACGTCGGGCGACCAGGTGCCGCTCACCGAGCACGAGATCTCCGCCGTCATGGCCGTCGCCGGTTTCGTCCGCACCCGGGGCGGCGCGACCCGGCACGGCGACCTGTGGGTCACGTCGATCGCGACCCCTGGCGAGGTGCTCGGCACGCTGGTGTTACGCACCACCGCGGAGCTCGGCGACGCCGACCGGCGCATCCTGGAACGCGCCGCGCTGGTCACCGCGCTGCTGTTGCTGCTGCGGTGCAGCGCGGCCGAGGCCGAGGCGCGAGTGCAGGGCGAGCTGCTGGACGACCTGCTGGACGGCCGGGTGAACGGCCGGGCGGGCGGATCCGGGGCGCTGGAGGCGCGGATGCGCCGGGTGAATCTGGACGCGGATGTCCCTTATGTGGTGCTGTCGGCCCGGTACGCCTCGCCCAGGTATCGCGGACGTGCCGCGTTCTGGGCGGCCTCGCACGCGGCGGCGGCACACGGGCTGGCGGCGGCTCGCGGCGAGGAGATCGTCCTGCTGCTGCCAGGGGACGGGCCGGGCGAGACCGCGCGCCGGGTCGCCAAGGAGCTGGGCTCGGCGCTGGCGGCGCCCGCGACCGTCGGCGCGGCCGGGCCGATCCGCGACCTCACCGGGGTCCCCGCCGCGCACCGGGAGGCGCGGCGCTGCGCCGACACGCTGCTGGCCCTCGACCGGCTGGACGACGGCGCCGACGCCCGCGAGCTCGGCTTCGTCGGCCTGCTGATCGGCACGCACCGCGACGCCCGCGGTTTCCTGGATTCGACGCTGGGCCCGGTGCTCGACTACGACGCCCGCCGCGGCACGTCCCTGGTCACGACGCTGGAGACGTACTTCGGCAGCAGATGCGGCCTGTCCAGGACCGCCGAGCGCCTGCACGTCCACATCAACACCGTCCACCAGCGGCTGCATCGCGTCAGTCGCCTGCTGGGTGAGGACTGGCAGGAGCCCGAGCGTGCTCTGGAGATCCAGCTTGCCCTCCGGCTGCATCGTCTGCGGGGCTGAGCGGCGGACGGGCCGCGCGCCGGGAGGCCGGTAGGTGGCGGGCCGTTCCCCAGATGCCGCGGCGGAACAGCAGCACGATCACGATGAAGATCGAGCCCGTGACGATCCCGATCCCCTCGAACCCGGCGGTCGCCAGGAAGTCCTGGAGCTGGACGACCAGGCCCGCGCCGATGGCCCCGCCCCACAGTGTGCCGATGCCGCCGAGGATGACCATCATCACGACCTGGCCGGAGGTGGTCCAGTAGAGCCCGTCGAGCGAGGCGAAGCCGTGGCCGAGGGCGAAGACGCCACCGGCCGTCCCTGACAGCGCGGCGGACAGGACGAAGGCCAGCAGCCGGTAGCGCTCGACGGGGTAGCCGAGCGCACGCGCGCGGGCCGGGTTGTCCCGGATCGACACCAGCACCCGGCCGAACGGGGAGCGGACGATCCGCCAGGCGGCGAACAGCCCGGCCAGCACGAACGGCAGGCCCGCGTAGTAGAAGAAGAACGGGTCGGACAGGTCGAGGCCGAACAGCTCGCGGGGAATGCCCTGCAGCCCGTTCTCCCCGCCGGTGACGTCCCGCCACTGGTTGGCCACGAAGTAGATCATCTGGGCGAAGGCCAGGGTGACCATCGCGAAGTAGATCCCGGTCAGCCGTACCGACAGCAGGCCGATCGGCACCGCCAGCAGCGCCGCGAACACCGCGCCGCCGGCGATCGCGACCGGGAACGGCATCCCGCCGTGCAGCACGATCAAGCCCGTGCAGTACGCCGACCCGCCCCAGAACGCGGCGTGCCCGAACGACAGCAGGCCGGTGAAACCCAGGAGCAGGTCCACCGCCGCGGCGAACAGCGCCCAGCAGGCGATGTCCAGCGCGACCGGCGGGTAGACCAGCCACGGCAGCACGAGGGCGGCGAGGAGCCCGAGCGTCAGGAGCACGATCCCGCCCCGGCCCGAGCGGGCCAGCCTGGACAAGATCACCGGTACGCCTCCTCACGTCCGAACAGCCCGGCCGGGCGCCACAGCAGCACGGCGGCCATCAGGATGAACACCGTGATCTGCGACAGGGCGGGCACGTACAGGTTGCCCAGCGCCGACACCAGCCCCACGGCGAACCCGGCGGTGACCGAGCCGAACACCGAGCCAAGACCCCCGATCACCACCACGGCGAAGACAGTGATGATCAGGTCGGCGCCCATCAGCGGGTTGACCGCGCGCATCGGCGCGGCCAGCACCCCGGCGAACGCGGCCAGCGCGATCCCGAAGCCGAACACCGGGGTCACCCAGCGGCCGACGTCGATGCCCAGCGCCCGGGTCAGTTCGGGCCGCTCGGTCGCGGCCCTGACGATCATCCCGATCCGGGTCCGGGTGAGCACCACCCACACCGCGACGCACGTCACGGCCGACACCGCCAGCACGAACACCTGGTAGGCCGGGTAGGTGAACAGCCCCAGGTCGACCGTGCCGGCCAGCTCGGGCGGCCGGGGGTAGGGCTGGGAGTTCACCCCGTACTCCCGCCGCACCAGGTCCTGAAGGATCAGCGCCAGCCCGAAGGTGAACAGGAAGTTGTACAGCGGGTCGAGCGGCGTCAGCCGCCGGACGAACAGCCGCTCCAGGACGGCGCCCGCCGCACCCAGCAGCAGCGGGACCAGGGCCAGTGCCACCCAGAAGTTCAGGCCGAACGCGTCGAGCGCGATGAACGCCCCGAAGGCGCCGAGCATGTAGAACGCGCCGTGAGCCAGGTTGACCACGCCGAGCATGCCGAAGATGACGGCCAGGCCGAGGGCGAGCAGAGCGTAGAACGCCCCGCCCACCAGCCCGTTGAACGCTTGCTGGAGCATTCCCGCCGCCTACAGCCTGCAGGCCGGGTCGGGCTGCGGCTGGAACGCCTCATCGGCCGGGATGGTCTTGAGAACCTTCTCGTAGTCGTACGGCTCCTTGACCTCGCTCGCCGGCTTGACCTGCGCCAGGTACGCGTCGTGCAGCAGCAGATGGTCCTGGGCGCGGATGGTGCCGTTGCGGACGAACATGTCCTCGATCGTCTGGCCTTCGAGCTGCGCGACCACCTTGTCGGAGTTGTCGGTGCCGGCGCGCTGCACGGCCTCCAGGTACTGCAGGCCGGCCGAGTAGTTGGCGGCCATGTTGGAGGTCGGCCGCTTGCCCGTCTTGGCCTGGAACCTGTCGGCCCAGGCCCGGGTCTGCTCGTCGAAGTTCCAGGCCCACATGGTGGTGTAGCGGGTGCCGGCCAGGGCGTCGGGCCCGAGCGAGTGGATGTCGCTGAGCGCCAGCAACCCGAGCGCGAGCTGCACGCCCTTGTCGCGCAGCTTGTACTCGTTGTACTGCTTCACCAGATTGACCAGGTCACCGCCGGCGTGCATGGTGCCGAGCACCTGCGGTTTGGGATCGAGGCCGGGCGCCTTGAGCAGGAACGTGGAGAAGTTGTCGTTGGGGAACGGGGTCGGGTCGGCCTCGACCACCGCGCCGCCGGCCGCCTGGATCGCCGTGCTGAAGGTCCTGCTCATGTCCTGCCCGAAGGCGTAGTCGGGGTAGACGATGTACCAGTTCTTGGCGCCGCCCCTGGTCACCTCCATGCCGGTGCCGTGGGCCAGCATGTAGCTGTTGTAGCCGTAGTGGAAGGTGTACTTGTTGCACGCCTTGCCCTCCAGCTCGGTGCTGGCGGCGCCGACGTCGATGAACACCTTCTTCTTGTTCTTGGCGACGGTGGCGACGGCGAGCGCGGCGGACGAGGTGGGCACGTCCAGGATCACGTCGGCGTGCTCGCGGTCGTAGAGCTCCTGCGCCTTGGAGTTGGCGATCTCGGGCTTGTTCTGGTGGTCGGCGGCCACCACCTCGACCTTCTTGGCCACCGCCTTGTCGCCGTACTTGGCCCGGTAGTCGTCCACCGCCATCTTGACGGCCTCGACCGTGCTGCGGCCCGAGGTGTCGGCGTAGATGCCCGACTGGTCGTTCAGCACGGCCAGCACCACCCCGCCGTCACTGATCGCTCCCCCGCCACCGCCCGGCCCGCCCCCGCATCCGGCCAGCAGCAGCCCCGCGGCGGCCAGCCCGCCGCTCCAGCCCGTGATTCTCATGACGGCATCTCCTCTGTTCCCGGGGCGCTCGGCCGTTCTGTCACTGGGTGGCGGTCGTCAGATTCCGAGGTATTCGAGCAACTGGTGCTCGCGTTCGCGTACCTGGTCGCGGTCCAGCGACTCGACGATTCGCCCCTCGGCGAGCAGGTAGTGCCGGTCGGCGACGGTGGCGGCGAAGTGCACGTTCTGCTCGACCAGCAGCACCGTCGTCCCCGCCGCCCGCACCTCGCGCAGAATCTCGCCGATCCGCTGGACGAACAGCGGCGACAGGCCCTCGGTGGGCTCGTCGCACAGCAGCAGCCGGGCGCCCGTCCGCAGCACCCGGGCGAGCACGAGCATCTGCTGCTCGCCGCCCGACAGCGTCGTCCCCGGCGACCGGCGCCGCTCCCTCAGGTGCGGGAACGTCTCGTACACGCGCTCCAGCGACCACGGCTCCGGGCCCGTTCCGGCCTTCGCCACCGGCGCGAGCGTGAGGTTCTCCTCCACCGACAGGGTGGCGAAGATGCCGCGGTCGTCCGGAACGTATCCGAGGCCGCGGCGGGCCCTGGCGTGCGGGGGGAGCCCGGTGATGTCGTCGTCGGACAGGGAGATCGTGCCCGCGACCCTGCCGTACGCGCCGTGCAGGCCCATCAGGCAGCGCAGCAGCGTGGTCTTGCCCGCGCCGTTGCGGCCGACCAGCGTGACGATCTCGCCCTCGTCGACCCGCAGCGACACCTCGCGCAGCGCCTGCGCCTCGCCGTACCAGGCGGACAGCCCGTCAACGCGCAACATCGGAGTCCCCCAGGTAGGCGGTGATGACGCGGGGGTCGCGGCGGATCTCGGCGTACTTCCCCTCGACCAGCACCTTGCCGTGCTGCAGCACGGTCACCCGGTCGGCGAGGCTGGCGACCACGTTCATGTTGTGCTCGACCATGACCACCGTGCGGCCCGCGCGGATCGCGCGCACGAGCTCGATGGTGCGGTCCACGTCCTCCGCGCCCATCCCGGCCGTCGGCTCGTCGAGCAGCAGCACCTTGGGGTCCAGCGCCAGGGCGAGCGCCAGTTCCAGCGCCCGCTTGCGCCCGTACGACAGCGAGCCCGCCGGCACGTCACCGTGTCCGGCCAGCCCGACCCGGGCGAGCAGTTCCGCGGCGGGGGCGGTGAAGCGGGCCAGCGCCCGGTCGGAACGCCAGAACCGCCAGCCCAGACCGGTCGGGCTCGCCAGCGCCAGCTCCACGTGCTGGTGCGGGGTCAGCTCGGCGAACAGGCTGGTGATCTGGAACGAACGCGCCAGGCCCAGCCGGCTGATCGCCTCGGGGCTGCGCCCGACCAGCTCCTTGCGGCCGTCGATCACGACACTGCCGGCGGTCGGCTTCAGGAAGCCCGTGAGCAGGTTGAACAGGGTGGTCTTGCCGGCGCCGTTGGGTCCTACCAGAGCGTGCACGCTGCCCTCGGCCACGTCCAGGTCGACGCCGTCCACGGCCCGGAAGCCGCGGAACTCCCTGACCAGGCCCCGCGCCCGCAGGACGGGGACGGATCCGGCATCGTACGAGTCCGCCAGGGGACTTCCTCCCATGCACCCTCCTCACGCATCACAAGGTGACCCGGGACACCGTGAACGCTAGGCGGCGGCCCGGACGGCGGACCAGGTGACGTGCCTCCACATTCAGGCGGCCCGATGTGCGATGGCGCACACCGGATCCGGGAGCGAACGTCCACATGACGTTCCGGGCCGGGCCTGTCGGCTCCTCGGCCGGAAAGCGGTGGATGTCGTATCCACAGGGCGCCGGTGAACAGTGGCGACCGCATACGTCGCCGTGCCCGTCACCGTCGATCACCATGGCGTCCACCACGGCCTGACCGATGGGAGTCGCACATGCCCCCTCTTCTTCGCAGATCCGCTGTCCTCTCGGCCTTGCTGGCGTCATTCCTGGCCATCCCGCCGGCGCCGGTGGTCTCGGCCGCGCGGGCGGACGCCCGCTGCGCCCGCATCGGCAAGATCCACGTACCGGGCGCGCAGCACCAGGTCACCGCCTGCCTGGACGATCTGACCACCGCCGGCACGTCCGCGTCGGGGCACACCGATCCAGCCGACTGGACGGGACTGCACTCGGCGGCCACCCGCAACCCGAGCGGCGTGCCGGGGATCCAGATCGACGGCTACTTCCCGGACACCTCCACCGCCAACCCCACCCACGGCTGGAACCACGACTCCCAGTTCGTGATCCGGCTCCCCGAGAGATGGAACGGCGGCCTGGTGGTCGCCGGGGCGCCGGGGAACCGCCGCCAGTACGCCAACGACTTCACCATCTCCGACTGGGTGCTGGCCAAGGGCTACGCCTACGCCTCGACCGACAAGGGCAACGTCGACCTGCGGTTCTACCACGACGGCAGGCGGCCGGGCGACGCCATCGTCGAGTGGTACCAGCGGATGACCCAGGTCACCGTCGCCGCCAGGACGACCGTCGCCGGGCACTACGGCAAGAAGCCGCGCAAGACGTACGCGATGGGCATCTCCAACGGCGGCCAGTTGGTGCGCTGGGCGCTGGAGAACCACCCCGAGCTGTACGACGGCGGCGTCGACTCGGAAGGCACCTTCTGGCCGCCCGACAACAGGCCGAACGCGCTGACCTACCTGCCGGTGGCGCTGCGCGAGTACCCCAAGTACGCCGCGACAGGCGACCCGGAGGCGCACGCCGCGATGATCCGGGCCGGCTTCGCCCCCGGCTCGGAGTTCCTGTGGGACTTCAACTACCGCATCCTCTGGGACGGCACGCAGCGCAGATACCGCGAGGAGGTCGACCCGGGCTTCGACGGCGACCTGGACGCGGGCATCCCCTATTGCCAGAGCGGCACGCCCAACTGTGACGCCGACTACGACTTCTCCGCGCGCCCGAAGAGCGTGCACCAGGCGGTGCGCCGGGCCTCGCACACCGGCCGCATCGGCAAGCCGCTGATCACCGTGCACGGCACGCTGGACACCCTGCTGCCGATCAAGGTCCACGGCGACGCGTACGCCGCGTCGGTGCGTGCGCAGGGGCTGGCCGCGCGGCACCGCTACTACCGGATCGAGGGCGCCTCCCACCTCGACCTCGAATACGACATGTTCCCTGACCGGATGCGGCCCCTGCTCCCCTGCATGCGAACGGCGTTCGAAGCCCTCGAACGCTGGACGGCCGGGCAGCAGCCCCCGCCCAGTGCCACGATCCCCCGCCAGACCTCCGGCGACGTGGCCAACACCTGCGCCATCAACTGACGGCCAGCTCGCCGGCCCTGGCTCGGATGAGCCGCCGGACGATGAGTGCGGACGGCGAGGGCCGGCTGTCCTGACGCTGCGTCAGGCAGAGCTGGACGGGGTCCGCGTCGGACAGGGGAAGCCAGACCACGTCGGCGATGTCGGCCGAGGTGTCGAACCGGGCGAGGACGCCGATCCCGACACCTTGGCCGACCATCACCTTGACGGTCCGCGCCGACATGGCCTGCACGACGACGTCGGGGGCCGCCACGCGCCGGTGCAGCGTCTCCCACATCACCGTGCCCGGCCGCATGGTGACGATCGGCCAGGTCTCGAGGTCACGCCACTGGATGTGGTCCCGCCCGGCCAGTGGGTGGTCCGTCCGCGCGTACGCACCGACGGGGGCGGAGATGAGCGGTATCCGGCGCAGCCCCGGCGCGGCCGGGCTCGACGGCATGGTGATCACCCCGAAGTCCAGCTCGCCGTCGAGCACGGCGGCCTCGATGGCGGCCGAGGCCCCCTCGCGCACCGCGAACCGCAGCCCGGGATGAGATCGGCGCAACCGGCCCACGACCGGCGCGATGATGGTCTCCACGGTCACCGTGACGCCGCCGATCTGGACCCGGCCCCGATACGTGCCGCTCGACTCCATCGCCGACTCGCGCACCGCCTCCTCGGCCGCCACCAGTCGGCGCAGCGGCTCGATCAGGGCCTGGCCCGCCGGTGTCGGCCGCACACCGTGCCGGCTGCGGGTGAGCAGGACGACGTCGAGCTCCTCCTCCAGCAGCGCGATCTGCTGCCCGATCGTGGGCTGGCTGACACCGCACCGGGCCGCCGCCCCACGCAGCGACCCCGCCTCGACCGAGGCCAGAAAGTACCGCGCCCGTTCCACCCGCACCGCGCCACCATAAAGGCAGAACCTTTCACCTGTGAACTCCTTCCACATCTTCCCGCCGCTCCGACGGCGCGGAATCGTGGCCGGTGATGTCGAGGTGAAAGGAATACCAAGTGTCTGACCGTCCGCTCAGCGGAGTGCGTGTCCTGGACGTGTCGACGATCCTGGCCGGGCCCCTGGCGTCCGCGCTGCTCGGCGAGTTCGGCGCCGAGGTGATCAAGGTCGAGCATCCCGTCACGGGGGATCCGGCGCGCCACTACCCGCCGCTGGAGGACGGCGAGTCGGCCGCCTGGTCGATGATCGGCCGCGGCAAGCGGAGCGTCACCATCGACCTGCACCACGCCGAGGCGGCCCCACTGGTCGGCCGGCTGGCCGCGGCCGTGGACATCGTGGTGACCAATTTCCGCCCGGCGACGTTGCGCCGGTTCCGCATCGACTTCGACGACCTGCGGGCGTACCGGCCGGATCTGGTGATGGTCCAGGTGAGCGCGTTCGGCCGGACCGGCCCCTACGCCGACCGCCCCGGCTTCGCCCGCGTCGCGGAGGCCTTCGCGGGCCTGACCCACCGCACCGGCACCCCTGAAGGGCCGCCGGTGTTCGCCGGCTATCCCGTGGCCGACGGTGTCACCGGCATCTACGCCGCCTTCGCGGCCATGCTCGCGCTGCGCCAGCGAGACCTCACCGGGCAGGCCCAGTTGGCCGACATCCCCCTCTACGAGCCGTTGCTGCGGATGATGGAGGACTTCATCGTCGAGTACGGAGCCTCCGGCGAGACCCGCGAGCGCCAGGGCAACCGCAACCCGCACATCAGCCCCAACGACCTCTACCGCACCCGCGACGGCCGCTGGCTGGCCCTGCCCGCCTCCACCGAACAGATGTGGCGCCGCCTGGTCAAGGTGATGGACGCCGGTGACCTCGCCGTCCACGACTCCATGACCGCCCGGCTGGAGCACCGCGAGGAGATCGAGGCGCGGGTCGCCGCCTTCGTCGCGGCACACGACCTCGAACCGCTGATGTCGCTGCTCCACGACGCCGGAGTGGCCGCCGGGCCGGTGAACTCGGCGGCCGACATCTGCGCCGACCCGCACATCCGCGCCCGCGGCTCGGTGGTGGAGGTGCCGGACGCGAGGACCGGCCGCCCGCGGCTCATGCAGGCTCCGGCCGGCCGCTTCTCCGGGTTCGACGCCACGATCGGCGGCGCCGCGCCGGCCCTCGGCGAGCACACCGCCGAAGTACTGCGGGACCTCGCCGGGCTCGCCGAGCCGGAGATCCATGACCTGCGCCACCGAGGAGTGGTCTGACCCGGAAAGAGCGTGCTCATGACCATGGCAACGCTGTCCATCATCGTGCTGGCCGCCCTGCTCGCGGCGACCCTGATCCCCGGCTTCGACCTCGGCCTCGGCGCCCTGGCGGCGGCGTTCCTGCTCGGGCTCGCCGCCGGCGTCCCGGCGAACGACGTGACGGCGTTCTTCCCGGCCGACTTCTTCGTGCTCATCGTCGGGGTGACGGCCCTGTTCGCCGTCGCCCAGCTCAACGGGACCCTCGACTGGTTACTCGACCTGCTGCTGCGGCTGGCCGGCGGCCGGCTCGTCCTGATCGCCCTGGCGCCGTTCGCCATCGGCGCCGTGCTCACCGCGGCCGGCACCCTGCCCGCGGCCGCGACCGCCATCGTCTCCCCCATCGCCCTCGGCTTCGCCGCCCGGTACCGGATCTCCCCGATGATCGCCGCCGTCCTGGGCGTCACCGGCATCATCAGCGGGCTGCTCTCGCCGCTCGCCGTCTACGGCGTCACCGCCCGCGAGCTGAGCACCAAGCTCGGCCTCGGCCTGCCGGGGTCGGCCCCGGTGACCTTCCTGGCCGGTGGGCTGCTCGCCGGGCTGGTCGTGTGCGCGGGCTGCCTGGCGGTCGGCAGGTTGAACGGCGGCATCCCCCGCGGCCGCACCTCCACCCCGGCCGCCGCCCCGGCCGCCGTCACCGCACCCGAGCCCGGCACCACCACGGCGGGCGGCGCCGCAGCGGACCTCGCGTCCGGCACCACTGCGCCGGAGCCCGCGTCCGGCAGCACCGTGCCGGGCGGCGGCGGCTCCGGCCCCGCGGTCGCGGCAGGGGCGCATCGCCCGGGAGCGCGCGCCTTCACGCTGCTGTGCATGGCCGCCGTCGTCGTCCTGTCCGTCGGCTTCGACCTGAACGTCGGCTATCTTGGCCTGACCGCGGCCCTGATCCTGCAACTGGCCTTCCGGCTGCCGCTCGGCGCGATCGTGTCCAGGATCCCGTGGAGCGTGGTCCTGCTGATCGGCGGCCTGCTGACCTACGTGGGCCTGATGCAACACCTGGGCGCGTTCAAGCAGATCAGCGAGCTTCTCGGGGTGGCGGGCGCACCGATGCTCAGCCTGCTGGTGCTGTGCTACGTCGCCGGCATCACCTCCTTCGCCGCCAGTTCCATCGCGGTGTTCGCGACCGTCCTGCCCCTCCTGCCGCCGCTGGTGGCGGCCGGCGTCTCCCCGGTCGGCGGTGTCCTCGCCCTGGCCCTGGCCTCGGTGCTGGTCGACCTCAACCCGCTCGGCATCACCGGCGGCCTCATCCTCGGCGCCGCCGAACCCTCGGCCAGACCCCGCCTGTTCCGCCAGTTGCTCGTCTATGGCCTGATCTCGGTCATCGTGGCGCCCGCCCTGACCTGGGCCGCCTTCGGCTGGTGGTGAAACCGCAGGGGTCAGAGGGCAGGCGTACGGACCTTCCGCCGGGACACTCCGGCGTGTCAGCCGATGGCGTTGATCGTCCAGCCGGCCCCGATCTGGGAGCGGCCGGCGAAGCGACCGTTGCCGTTGCCGGGATAGACCCAAAGATCGCCGCTGGCGTCGAGGGCGACCAGGTCGGTCTTGCAGTCACCGCTCAGATCCATGGCCGCGACCTTGAAGTTGCTCCAGCCGGTGCCGGACTGGGTGCGGCCGGCAAGGGTGACACCGCTCTGGCTCGTGTTGGCGTAGAACCACAGGTCGCCTGAGGCGTCGATGGCCATGACATCGGCGCGGTCATCGCCGCTGAAATCGGCGGGGAGGATGCGGTAGCCGGCCCAGCCGCTGTTGCCGATCTCGGTCTTGCCGCCCCCGTCGGGGTAGTAGTACAGCGAGCCGTTGCCGGTGTTGATGCCGAACAGGTCGGCGCGCGGCGTGCCGTTGGCGTTGCCTGCGGCGTGGACGTAGTTGGCCCAGCCGGTGCCGATCTGCTGCCTGGCGCCGGAGACCAGTTGTCCGCTCCGGTTGGGATACATCCACAGAACGCCGTCGGAGCCCTTCATGACGACGTCGGCCAGGCCGTCGGCGTCCCAGTCGGTGACGACCCATTTCAGGGAGCCCCACCCGCTGCCGATCTTGACCCGGTTACCGACGCTGACGGTGGTCAGTCCCGAGCCGCCCTGGTTCGGATACATCCACAGGTCACCGGCTCCGTCGGTGATGATGACGTCGTTACGGCCGTCCCCGTCGAAGTCGTGATCGTTCGGCGCGGGCGTGAGCGAGAGCCGGTTCCAGGTCTGGAGAGTGGACAGGACGCCCTTGAAGTGGCCGCCGAGGCTGGCGGCGCCGGTCTTGTGCGCGCCTGCGCGCAGTGCGCCGGCGGCTTTCCACTTGACCGTGTGCCTCACGCTGGCGACGTTCCGTCCGTTGACCCAGAGGATCACGACGCCGGTGGCGGCCTTGTAGGTCACGGCGACCTGGGACCAGACACCCGCCGGAGCGCTGCCCGCGGGTGCGGTGGCGGTGTCCCAGACGGGACCGGCCACGTCGGATCGGCTCATGGCGAAGCGCCAGGCTCCGTTCTCGGCCCAGAGTTTGAAGCCGGCGGTGTTGACGCCGTCCTGGGACAGAACGGTGCCACCGGCGGCGGGTTTGGCCCAGGCGCTGAGGCTGAAGTCGGCGTCGGTGACGACGGCGGGGCCACCGGCCGAAAGGGTTCCGGTGGTGCCGTTGAGTTCGACGGCCGGGCTGAAGGTGTCGCCGGTCTTCCAGGTCACGCCGGCGGTGGCGGTCAACGGGAGGCCGGTTCCGGTGAAGGCGCTGTCGGTGCCGGCGGTGACGGCGGTGCCCGGAGTGGCTGTCGGAGGCAGGTCGGCCAGGGGCCAGGTGTGGTCCGCCGTGGTGGTGGTGATGGCGTTGACCCAGGTCGCGAGATCGTCAGCGCGGGCGGCGGTGAGGGCGCCGCCGTTCCCGGCGGTGTCGGGGCAGCCGGCCTGGCCCGCCTGGCTGAGTACGGCGGCGAGCTTGCCGCCGTTGAGGACGGGCGCACCGGCCATCCCGCTGCACACGAGCGGACCGGCCGCGGCGGTCAGCGTCGTCGGGGTGGCGGCGGTGAAGGTGATCCGCGCGCTCTGCTGCCGGTCGCTGGTCCAGTCCGTGGCCGTCACGGCGGTGCGGCTGTGGCCGACGGCGGACAGCTCGACGCCGGTGGGAGCGGCGGTGGCCGGCGGGATCGGGGTGATCCCTTCGATCGGGGCGGCCAGCCGGGCGAGGACCACGTCGCGGCCGGGACGCGGGCTCAGCCAGTCGACCTTGGTGGCGGCCTTTCCGGGGAACGCGACATAGGTCGCGCCGACCGGCGCGCCTTCCGCCAACTGGGGCTGGTTCGGATCGGGGGCCAGGCAGCTCGCGGCGCCGAGCGCCCAGCGTGGTGCGACCAGCGTCGCGGTGCACTCGCGGCCGACGGTGGCGAGCTTGCCGACCGCCGGGTGCTCGCCGGTGCCCGGCGCGAGGCCGGTGCCGGCACGTAGTTGCAGCAGCATGGTCGGCGACGCGTCCGGGTCCGCGCCCAGGCCCACCTGAGTGCTGCCGTCCGGATCCACGTCGACGGTGAGCTGCTCGCCGTCGTCACTGCGCAGCCGTGCGGTCACCTGGTGACCGGTGCCCTCACGCTGGCCGTCGCCGCGGATCTCGAACACGCCCGGAACTTCGAGGTTCAGTACGCCGCCGGACGAGGTCACCTGGAAGCAGACCCGGCCGATTCCGTCGGCGCCGATGGCCTCGTCGGTCGTCCAGACCTTCAGCAGGCCGATGTCACCCTGTGCCGGTGTGGCGCAGTCGGCCAGCAGGATGTGGCCGTCTCCGGAGATCAGCCTGACGTTCTGAGCCGCCAGGATCTCCGCCGCACCGGGGTAAGGATGGACGCCGTCGTCCACCAGCGACGGAGGCGAGATCGCGGATGCGCCGGCCGGCGCCGGCCCGACGGCCACGGACAAGGATGCTGCCAACGCTGCGACGACGCCCAGCGTCGCCCAGCGCGGTGGAGAACTCACGATCACAAACCTCCGGTAGCTCCCCCGACCCGTTCAATCTGTGGGTACGAAACGAGGCTAGAGAGGCCCGGTATGTCGGCGGTATGTCCGCCCGCACCTGGGGTTGCCCGGTATTCGAGCGGCGTGTGACACTCCGCAATGCTGAATGGACGGTGGTCGGCTTCACCTCTTCAGCGCTCCCGGATGTGCGAAGGCTCGAGCGGTGACGGAGGCTGAAAGTGCGTGCGTGGATACCGGTCATGAAGGGACAAGCGCCCCCAGGTGCGGTGCGTCGGCAGGCGATGATCGCGGTACTCGTGGTCCTGACTCTGCTGGCCAACCTGCTGCGGATGACGCCGGCACATGCCGAGCAGTCGGTCGCCGCTGATCGCTCCCATGTGGTGGTGGCCTGGCAGGAGGGCGGCCCGCAGGTCCGATTAGCGGCTGAGACGGCGCTGCTGGGCCCGGACGAGCAGGTCAGCGCGTTCCTGGCCGAAGGATGGCGCCAGGCCCAGCATCTCGACCAGCGGGACAACCTCGCGAACGTCATCAGCAACGGTGGTCCCGCGCTGCGCGCGAAGGCTCAGGCCGCCCTGGACGCCGACGCGGCAGGTGATCAGAGCGCGATCACCACGTTCCTGAACACCGGATGGCAGGGGCCGTCGGACATCGACGCGCGGGTGTCGGTGAACCAGTTGATGAGCGCCGGCGGCGATCAGGTCAAGCAGGCGGCGCAGGCCGTGCTTGATTCCGGAGACACTCAGGCGCTGCGGGACTTCCTGGAGTCCGGCTGGCAGACGCAGTGGAACACCGACCAGCGGTTGCGGATCAACCAGGCCAGGGCGACCGGTGGCCCGCAGGTCCGCGCCGCGGGCCAGAAGGCGCTGGACGAGGGCACGCCGGAGGCGCTGGAGGCGTTCCTCGCCTATGGCTGGGCGGTGGCGTCGGCGCGGGACGAGGAAACCGCGACGCTGGAAGAACTGCTCGGCCAGGCGCAGGCGGCCGGCGCGCTGGCGGCGCAGGAGACCGCCAACGCCACTGGCGAGGCCGACCGCGCCAGGGACGCCGCAGCCGCGGCGCGCCGGTCCGCGGCGGAGGCCGCCAAGGCGACCGAGGCCGCGCGCGACAACGCGGCTGAAGCGAAGGCGCAGGCCAAGCGGGCGGCGACCGCGGCGCAGAAGGCGGCCGAGGCGGCGCAGGTGGCCGTTCAGGCCGCGGCGGCGGCCAACCGGGCGGCACGAGCCGCCGCCACTGCGGCGGCACGGGCGGCGCAGATGGCGTCGAAGGCCAGTCAGAAGGCCGCCGAGGCCTATCGGCAGGCCGGCGAGGCGGCCATGAACGCCGGGAAGGCGGATCACGCACGGCGCGCGGCGCAGGAAGCCAACGCGATCGCCCAGCAGACGCGCGACTTCGCGGCCCAGGCAGGATTGGCGGCCAAGGCGATCGAGTCCGGCAACGGTGCCATCGCATCCGCCAAGGCCGCGGCCGAGCATGCTCTGGCGGCAGCGGTCGCCAATGACGAGGCGGTCCGGTACGCCAACGCGGCAGGCGCGGACGCCCAGGAGGCGGTCGCCGCGGCGGCGAAGGCGCGGGCCAACGCCGAGCGGGCCGTCCGGGCGGCGCGGGCCGCCGAGGAATATCTCGGGGTGGCCATCCTTGCCGCGTACAACGCGCAGCGCGCCGCCATCAAGGCGGCAGCCAACGCCGAGGCAGCGGCGGTCGCGGCCCTTGACGCCGCGGAGCACGCCGGCGAGGCCGCGGGGGCGGCGGAACGGGCCACCCTGCATGCCACGAACGCCACCACGGCCGCGGAGCACGCAGTGGAGACCGCGGGCCAGGCAGCCGGGGTGTTCGAGGCCGCCCGCGTCGCCGACGCCGAGCGCCTGGCGGTGGCCCGGGATGAGGGGTTGGAGACCGTCCGGGCCGCCAACACCGTGTACGAGGCGCAGCAACGCCTCGCCGACTGGGACGCCGACCAGGCCGCCAGACGCGATGCCGAGACCAACCGGCTCATCGCCGTGGCGCAGGACCCGGCCACCGAGCCTGCCGCCGCGGTGGCGGCGGCCCGCAGGGTCGCGCTCAACCTGGCCGGCGGCCAGGGCGCCTGGACCAAACAGGCGGCGCTGGCCGCGCTGGGCGGCGCGGACCGCCTCGTGCTGGAGTTCGTCCGCACCGGCGTCGCCGACGCCGCGGCACAGGACAACCGCCTCGCGGTGACGAACCTGGCGGCGTCCGAGAACTCCGCTCTGGCGACGGCGGCCAAGACCGCGCTGACCGGCAGCGACCAGACGGTCGCGACCTTCCTGCGTACGCAGAACTATCCCGGTCGCTACAGCGCGGACCGGACGAAGGTCAACCAGATCCTGTCGGCTGCCAGGGCGGCCGGCGATGTCGTGCTGGCGCAGCGGGCACAGCAAGCCCTCGACACCGACACGCTGCCGGCGTTGCGGGACTTCCTCGACACCGGCCAGTACACCGCGGCGGTCATCGGTGAACGGGTGCTGGTCAACCAGATCCAGGCCAGCCCGGACAGCGGGCCGGAGGTGAAGGCCGCCGCGCAGATCGCCCTGGACGGGCCCGCTCCGGGCCTGCGGCAGTTCCTCGGCACCGGCCAGTTCACTGCGGCGGAGCGGGACTACGAAAGCGCGATCCACCTCGCTGTGGTCGCCGGTCTGCTCAAGAAGATCAACGAGGTCGCCGAGACGGCCGTGCAGAGTGCGCTGGAAGCGCAGGCCGTGGCCGCCCGCGCCCGCGACGACGCCGCGGAGGCCGCATCCTACGCCGAGCAGGCGATCGACGCGGCGGAGCGGGCCGCCGACCATGCCCAGCAGGCCCGCGACTACGCCGGCCAGGCCGCCGCCTCGGTGGACAAGGCGGCGGCCGCGGTCAGGACCGCCCGCCAGGCGGCCACCCGGGCCACAACCTCGGCTCGCAGCGCCATCCGGTCGGCGAGCTGGGCGATCGCTTCCCACCGGACCGCGGTCAGCGCCGCCATCAGGGCCAACCATGCGGCCCACGCCGCCTACAAGTCGGCCATCAGCGCCGGCGTCGATGCCGAGGCCGCTTCCGCGGCGGCCCAGGAGGCATTCGAGGCTTACGAGTTCGCTTACGGCGTCGAGATGAGCAAATGCGTCAATGATTACACCACCGGAGGCGTCGACGATTGGGAGGCGATACTAGGCGACTCCGAAGGTGAATGGGCGCTCAACTGCGCCAACAACGTTTATGCGGACCCGGAGGAGCTGGCCACCCGGGCATACATCAACTCCGCCTTCTGTGAGGTCGTTTATCCGCAGGGCAGCCAGGATCACCAGAACTGCATCAACTCCACCTTGGACCCCAAGTTCGAGGGAATGCAGCGGCTCATTGTCACCTACCAGGCGTTCAATTACGGAGCCATCACCTACGCCGTGGGGCTGTCGCCCGCGGTCTTGCAGGCGGCCGTCCACTGTGCCGTCAACAAGATCTGCGGCCGAGTGGCCGGCGCCCTGCTCACCATCGGCGAAGTGGGCATCGAAGTTTACCGCTATATCAAGGGTGACCAATCGCTGGCCAAAACGCTGCTCAACCTTGGCGCGATCGCCATCGAATCTCTGGTCGCCGCCGGGATCGGCAAGCTGCTCAGCGTCGGCTTCCGGGCGCTCAAGAACGCCTACACGGCTGCCAGAACGAACTCGAACGCGGTCTGGGACGTTCAGACAGAGCTGAGCCGGATCAAGCAACTTGCCGTCCTCAGGGACGTCCGGGCAATGGTCGCCGGCAACTACTCCACCAACAGGAGCACTGCCTTCTTCTGGTCCGGCCGCACCGAGACGAAACCTGGCGAGTACCTGTCGGCAGGACCTGAAAAGGCCGCTGACATCGCGAGGAGCCTGGGCGGCACCACGCTCGAATCCCTCATGGACAGCCGCGGAATTCCGCAGGCGAAGTGGGATCCCGTTGCGGCGGGGTGGGACCCCGACGAGAAGGCGTGGGACATCCTCAAGAATCATGTGGAGGACGCGTGGACGAAGGTGTCCCTTGATTATGCCCGAAATGCCTCCGGGGAGGTCAGAGTGGTTCTCGGAGCAAGCCTGCGCCCTGGCAACGTATGGGAGAGCACGGAGTTTCCCGCGCTCAAGAGCAACCCCAACGTCACCAAGATAATCAGGATCGATCCGGTCACCATGGACGCCCGTGTGATCTTCGAGCGATAGCGACCGCGTTGATACCCTGGCTCGGTGGATTATGCGATCAGCGAAGAATGGAAAGAGCGAATCGTCTATCGGGAAGAGGGCGCCGGCTACACCTTCGACTGCGCCTGGGGCGTCAAGCCTTACGCCGTCTACGTGCCGTCCGCAGAATACTGGCCGGAGGCGACTCCGGCCTGGATGCACGATCGGCGGGACGAGATTATCGGTCGCATCCGCGATCACGTCGGCGCACGCTACGTCATTAAGGAGTATGCGAAGAGCGATGCGGCCCCCCGGGAATGGGTGACGGTTCTCGGCGCCCGCCACTCGGACGGATCGATTCCCGGCGAGTGGGTTGCCGTGCTCATGGATCCCGACGAGACAGTCACACCCGATGCTTCCTGGACACTCGAGCGGCGTGGTCGGTTCTTCGCCGACCACGCGGGCAGGGTCGGCGGCGGGTCCACTCCGGACGAAGCGGTGGAAGATCTCCGGCAACGGGTGGGTCGGCCGGACCTGCGATGGGGCACCTGAAACGCGCGTGATCTTCGGTGCCCGCTGGAGGGCACCCGGTCCAGTCACAAGAGGGTCAGCCGCAGTGCACGTTGTCGACCTCGCGGGTCACATAGTCCGGAACCGTCGCGGCGACGTCGATGCACTGGCCGGGGGCGGAGAGAGTCGCGAGTTTGCGTGTGCGCACGAATATCCTTTCGGTTGGTGATCTTGAATGCGACAGTGACTATACTTCTTTGAACGTAGTATGGTCAAGGCTTGCACTGGGAATCGGAGGTTCGAACACGGGACGGCGGCGCGTTGACTTTGTCGCAAGGTATGACGCACCATGTTGCTACAAAGCTTGCGACAAAGGGAGGCGCCATGTCTCGTGAACCATCACCGGACGCCGGTTCGCCGGCGCGTGCGGCCGACCTGCGACTGGCAGGCGAGTGGCTGGCCCGGCACGACCTGGCCGGAGCCCGCCCCACCCCGCTGCTGGCCAGCCGGCTGGCCATCCGGAGACGAGCCCGCCTCGCCGCTCACGTCATCCTGGGAATGCTGATCATCACGAGCGCGCTCGCCAGCTCCACCTTCGGCGGCGTCCAGCCGCAGCGCCCGCTGCAACTGCCGGCCCTGACCGTCGTCGTGGCCGGACTGCTGCTGGCGCAGTCGCTGCTCGACCGGTGGGTGCGCCGCGTCGACCAGCGGGCGGGCGCGACGCTGTCCCGCAGGGCCGCCCATCTGATCCAGCCAGGCTGGCGGGCCGTGCTCGGCCAGCCGTACGCCGTCTTCGCGGTCGCCACGTTCGCCGGTGCGATGGTGCTGGCCGGAAGCGCCCTGGCCGTTCCCGACCCCACCGTGCGGCGGCTGGCCGTCGTCCTGCTGATCGGCCTGTTCGGTGCGACCGCCATCCTCGTCCTGCAGCTACGCCACCTGCTCAGGCATCCGGTCGTGGCGGAGGACGAGGAGTCGCTGACCGCCGATGTCATCATGCGCGTCGAGGACGCCCGCCTCCTCACCACGCCGAACGTGCAGTGGGCACTGCCCATAGTGCTGCTCTTCGGCACCGCGCCCGGCTGGTGGGGCGCCGCTTCGGTCGCCTACCTGATCCTGGGCCTGGCCGCGTTCGTGGCGCTCCACAAGAGGGCGCCGTCGAGCGCGACGGTGGCCCGGCGGGCCATGAGCGACCGATGATCGTCATCGACGCGGCCTCGCCGGTGCCGCCGTTCGAACAGCTACGAGTCCAGCTCGCCCGGCAGATCCAGGACCGCACGCTGGCCGTGGGCGCCCGGCTGCCGACCATCCGTCACCTCGCGGCCGACCTCGGCCTGGCCGTCAACACGGTCGGCCGGGCCTACCGGGAGCTGGAGGAGGCGGGGTTGATCGAGACGCGCGGGCGGGCGGGCTCGTACGTGTCGGCCGCCGGCGAGGAGGGCCGGGAGCGGGTCCGCAGGGCCGCCGCCGACTACGCGGCCGTGGTCGCCAGCGTCGGCATCGACGCGGGCGAGGCGATCCACATCGTGCAGGCGGCTCTGACGTCCCGCGGGGCCGCACCGGCCGCGTCATGACGGTGGGACGTAGGCCGAGGCGCGGTGACACAGGATGACAGCCGATTCCGGCCGACGTCGCTTCCAGTTCCCCGTCCAGCACGCAGATCGCCTCGTCCCATCGACACCACCTCCGATCTCCGCGGCGATGGCCAACAGCGGGCTTGAAAAAAACTGTCAGCGAACCGCGGCGACCCGCTCCAAGACCTTCTCCAGTTCACGGGCCGAGGCCGGCGAGGAGTTCCACGTCAGACGCAGGCCGTCGCCATGCCAGCGCGGAACCACATGGACGTGGTAGTGGAGGACATCCTGGCCGGCGGCCTCACCCGCGTTGTGCTTCACGTTCACGCCGTCGGGGGCAACGGCCGTCTTCAGCAGAGCGGCGACTCGATGCACCATATCGGCGACCTTGCCGTGAGAGAACTCGGAGATCTCCCACACGTCACGCGCATGCACACGCGGAACCACCAGCGTGTGTCCCGGAGAGGCAGGTCTGATATCCAGGAACGCCAGGGCGTGCTCATCCTCGAGGACACGATGAGACGGCAACCGACCGGCCACGATCTTGCAGAAGGTGCAGTCGCTCACCCTCCCCATGATCGCATCCCGTCATCCCGTTCGCCTGGCATGCCCGCTGGCGCGCGTCGGCCTTGAGCGTGCGGTGATCGTCGAGACATAGGACATGGGTCGCGTCGGACACCAAGGCGTCCGTATCCGGCACCGCCAAAGTGGGAACGGCGCGGGAGAACGTGGTCGTGCGACTGGTCAACGCCCGGCGGGCGAAGAATGGGTGCCGGGCGCTCAAGCACCACACGCGATGGCGCGATCTACTGGACTCAGGACTCCGCCGCCAAGGGAGCTGCTGGAGGAAGATCGCAGGCGACCTGTTTCGCCGGCGGTGGGAGCGCAGCCCTGCCCGGGCCGGCCTGACCGGAGAGCAACCGCGATCAAGCCGGCAACCTCGCCACCCCACCGGGCTGACGGTCGGCCGGGTGGCCGAAGGGCATCAACGCCTGGTCAGGCGCTAGGCGCGCGGGGATTCGTCCCCAGCCGGCGCGGCGTCGTCCCCGGCCGGAGAGGCTTCTCCGGTGAAGCGGCGCAACGCTGGGCTGAGCGCGGCCACAGCGGCGGTCAGGCCGAGCAACCCGCCCAGCACGACGAGCGCCGCCGCGCCGCCGAGCACCGCGGCGTGGGTGCGGGCCTCTTCCTGTGCGTAGGCGCTGTGCAATTGGCCAGGGGGGACGATCCCGCGGATCGCCGTGTCCTGGAGAGGGCCGATGAACGCGGCGCATAGCCCGTCGAGCACCGCCAGTGTGACGAACTGCCAGACCGGCACCTGACCGGTGGTGACCAGCAACCGCCGCCCCGGGCGACCCGGTGAGCGCCAGCACCAGCAGCGGCATGGCGAGCCTGGTGAGCTCCGACCCCAACTGGGAAACCGCACTGCCTACCCACAGCAGTTGAAAACGCATGTTCTTGCGCAGCGGGACGATGCCGGTCACGAAGCGTCTTCCTTGGGTGCGAGGAACGGTCGCCTGGCCAGAGACGCCTTCCGGAGGAGGCGGAGGCCGCGCCGGTTCGGACTGCGGACAGCCACGGGCAGGACCCGGAGAAATTACCTACCGGATACGACGCTGTCCACCGAATATCGCGCTCAGGTGCACACCGGCAGGTGCGGCGGTCAGGGAGCCACTGATCACTATCGCAACCGACAGTAGTTGGACGACTACTGAAAGTGCAGCATGGGGAAGAACACAGCGCCACGGCGCGAACCCCCTACAGGACAGGAAGTCGCCATGCTCCGCACCACGGCCACCCTCGCCACCCTCACTGCCGCCGCCGCACTCGCCGTGAGCCTGGCGAGCCCGGTCTCCGCCGCGAACGGCACTCTCTACATCAACCGGGCAGAGTACGTTGACCCCAGCGGCTGCTACACCTCCGGGAGCGCAGACCCCTTCGTTTACAACCAGACCGACGATGTTGCCGTCGCCTACCTCCTGCCGAACTGCCAGGGATTGGTCACCGGCACGGTGTGGCCGGGCGATGGTAAGGAGATAGTCGGCTCGAGCGTGTTCATTCGGTAGAAAAGCGGATACGGCAGCCAACCCCCGAGAGCCTTTCGAGGCTCTCGGGGGTCTTCCCCGGCCCGCGACCGCGTCGTCGTCACGGGCCAGGAGCTCCTGATCACGAACGAGGAGTCCCGTCAGGGCGGTCACAGACCCAGGCGTGGCCGGCGTCCTGCCGACCTGCGACTTGGTCGCGACCATCCCCATCAACGGTCAGCGCCAGGGGCGCTTCGGGGCTAGGTGGCGACGAGTTGGCGGGTGATGGTGGGGTCGCTGATCCTGGTGTCGTCCGCCAGCAGGAACGCCTTCGACAAAATGATCGACAACATTCCGCCGTCCTCCTCGAACGGCAGGAAAACCGATGGGGCGGAGCGGTCGCGGCCGGGGACGATGCACAGGTAGGCGTCGTTCGGCTCCATCAGGATGTTGCCCGACCCCAGGTGGATCCGGTAAGTGCGCAGGTTTCCGCGCACCCGCAGGAACCGGTCGGTCAGCTCCACCCGGTCGGCGATCTTCAGGCGGGGCAGCAGCCGGGCCAGCGCGTCGTGCCGCGTGCGAGCGGTCTCGCCCAGTTCGCCGAACCCGTAGGACTGCCAGTAGCCGTCGTGCCCGGCCGCCGCCTGCTGGTCGAGCCCCAGGGACCCCACCCCCACGGCGAGGTCGGCGTCGCGCAGCAGTTCCGACAACACCAGCGGCGGCACGTCGGTGAGCGGCGCGTCGCCGGGAAGATCCGCGTGGCGGAACCGGATCGCGTCGGTGGCGGCGCAGGAGGCCGTGCCCCAGGCGTCCTGATGGGGGTCGGAGGCGACCCACATGCCCCAGCTCGCCTGCCAGCCGGCGAGCGTCTTGACGGCCGCCCCCACGTCGCCGCCGCACTCGTAGTCCCAGTGGCCGATCGACAGCCCGCTCCAGCCGCGCTGCTCCAGCAGGGCCTTGGCCTGTCCGTAGCGCACGAAGTGGCCCTTGAAACGGTCGGAGTGGGTGCGGGTGCGCTCCTCGGCCGGAGTGAGCAGGTAGACCTCGCGAAACGTCTGCTTGAACGGCTGCCTGATCCCCCGCTCCAGCAGGTGGTCGCGCCAGCCGCGCACCCCTTCGGCGCTCTCCTGGATCGGGTGCCACAACCGGATGGGCGTGTCGGCGCCCGGACGTACGGATCCGCCGCTCGCGTCGGCCAGTGCCCAGCCGTCGCCGCTCCTGACCGGCAGCCCGGCGAACCCGTCGGGGAGCCGCCAGATGAGGGCGCGGGTGTAGGGGCCGGTGACCGGGTGGTCGAAGAAGTACTGCTCGGCCTCCTGCCAGGACAGCTCGCGTTCGACGATGAGCATCTGCTCCAGGCGCAGCCGCTCGGCGGCCTGCGTGCGTTTGAGGTCCTTCAGCGTGGCCTTGAGATCGGCGAACACCGGATCCTTGCGGATGGACTGGGGCGCCGACTTGACGGCGCGCCCGGACGCGTTGACGTAACGCAGCGTCGGCCCGTCGACGTCGAGCCGGACGACGCAGTCGCCGGCCCGCTCCTCCCGGACCCCGCCGGGGCCGAGCCCGAAGGCCGGGACCGTCCGGTCGACGAGCTGTTCGTGGCTCAGCCCCTCTTGCACGGCCACCGCGTCGAGGGCATCGGACGCCTTCGCCAGCAGAGCCGGTCTGCGCACCTTGGCCCGCACGCGCGCGAGCACGCCCACCGTGTCGAGGCCGCCCCGCTTGGCCAGCACGTTCAGTGCGGCGTTGGCCAGCCTCTCGTTGCGGCAGACGGCGGCGCCGCCGGTGCCGTTGCGCCCGATGCCGCAGTTGATGGCGACGTCGCCGAGCAGCGTGGACACCCAGGGCGCGTCGATCACCTCGCAGGTCCACAGCATGCCGCGCAGCGGGAGCGCGGTGTGGCGGGCGAGGAAGACCCGGCCGCCGGGCTCGCGGCTCTCGCGGTGGGTGGCCAGGCGGGAGAGGATCTCGCGCAGCACCGCCACGCCGTCGTCGGTGAGCAGCGTGCGGACCTTGGCGAGCCACGGTTCGCTGGGCCGGTTGGCCTTGGCCTTGCGCCAGTGTTTCAGCAGGGGCAGCACGGCGGGGCAGGCCAGCCGGGCGGCGTACGGCCCTGCCATGGCACGCGCGATGGGGTCGCCGTCCCAGACCAGGCTGCGCACGACCCCGGCCGGCCCGTGCTCCGGGGGCTCGGTCAGGACGCGCGCCAGCTCCTTGCGCAACGCGGCACGTCCGGGGCTGCGGTGGGCCGGGTGCCACGGCGGCGCGTCACCAAGGATCTGACGGCGCTCGGGGTATCCGAGCGTCGCGATGGCGGCCAGCGGAATCCGGTACAGCTCGGCGTGGCCGGTGTGACCGCAGCTCGACAGCGCGTCGGCGATCTCCCACAAAGAGCGCGTGTCCTCGAACGTCCAGGGGACGTCGCCGCCGGCCACCTCGCGCACCAGCCGGAGCACCTCCTCGGGGTGCTCGTGGCCGCCCTTGTCGCCCAGGCTGAGCCGCAGTTGCGCCCATAGGCCGAACGCCCTGCGCCCGGCCTCGTCGGCGCCGGGCCGCCCGCCCGCGTCGTAGCGGGCGAACAGCTCACGCGACAGCCCCTCGATGTGGTTGAGCAGGTAGCCCTGGGACCGGGGAAAATTGTCGAGGACGCCCATGTCAGCCTCCGGCCCGCGGCACGAGGCGGACGAGCTCGCGCGCCGGGCTCGTGTCGGATCGGGCGGGAAGGGGGATCTCGACTGAGCACCTGCCGGTGGCGCTCTCGTCTCTGAAGATGGCCGTGGCCATGGGGGGCTCCATCGTCGTCGGTCGGTCAACGTGACGGGCCATAGTTATCAACGGGCACCGACAATCCGGAGGCGGGCGCGAGCCGGGCCCGGAAGCCCGCCGCCGTCGCTCTCGCGCTGCGCATGTGGGGGCGCATGCACGGTCTGATCTCCCTGGAGGTCTACGGCCATCTCGGCACGCAGACCGGCGATCCCGCCAAGCTCTACAAGGCCGAACCACTCGACCTGCCCAGGTCTCTGGGGCTCGACGAGGGCGTCGGCCGTGTCCCGTAACCGCTACGTAAGACCCGACCGGCGGCCACCATGGTGCCCTTGACGTATGAAGCTCTTCAAGCACCCGGTCAGGTTGACTGCCATCGGCCTGGGCGCCGTGGTGTTCGCCTTCGCGATGTACCTGTTCCAGCCATGGCGGGTGTTCACGACCGTCGTGGTGGACGAGGCCCCGCCCGCTGTCACCTCATCTGAACAACCGGCGAGCGCACCCGCGAAACGGATCGAGAAGCTCGCCTCGGGCACGTTCGTCACCCACGAGCACAAGACCACGGGCAGGGCGGCGGTGCTGAGGTTGCCGGACGGGTCGCGCGTACTGCGCCTGGAGAACCTGGACACTTCGGACGGACCCGACCTGCGCGTCTGGCTGAGCGACCAACCGGTCACCAAGGACTGGTTCACCTTCGACGACGGTCGTCACCTCGAGCTGGGCCACCTCAAAGGCAACAAGGGCAGCGCCAACTACCCCATCCCCGCCGAAGCCGACCTCGGCACGCTGAAGAGCGTGACCATCTGGTGCAGGCGATTCAGCGTTTCCTTCGGGGCCGCGGCGCTGAGCTGACCGACGTGCGCGGAGCCCTCAGCCAAGGGCCTGCGTCCCGATGACGGACAGCAGGTGCAGCTTGTCGTGGCTCTCGCTGCCCGGAATGGCGGTGTAGACGAGCAGCGAGTGGGCCTGACCAGGGTCGACCAGTCTCTGGCACGCCAGCTCGAGGGCGCCGACTTCCGGGTGGATGAAGTGCTTGACCTCGTGGGGGTGTATCCCGATCCCGTGCCCGTCCCGCACCCGCCGGAACTCCCCGCTGTGGGCGAGGAGCAGGTCGGCGAGGTGCGCGGCCCGGGAGTCGGGGCCGCGGAGGGTGACGATCTCACGCAGCCCGGCGGCGTACATCCGGGTGAGGAACGGATGCTCCTCGGGCGCGTAGAGCTTGCGGGCGGCCGAATCGGTGAACCATCGGCAGCCGATGCTGCGGTTCAGGCGGTCGAGAACGCGCAGCAGGCCGGGCCTGATGTGGTCGCCGACCCCGTCGTGGTCGGCGCGGTGGCCATCGGTTCTCTGGGGGCTACCCCTGTCCGGCGCTCGACGGCTTCGACAGGCTCGCCGCGCAGGATGCGGCAACCGACCGGCGCGCGGGTGCCGTGCTCAGCCCAGTTCCGCGTGCCCGAGGTGCTGCATCAGCTGGTCGGTGGTCAGCGGGTGGAACGGCCCGCTGCGCGCGTCACGGTACAGCTTCTCCAGCGGGTGGCCACGGCGGAACGAGCCGCCGCCGACCAGGCGCATGCCGATGTCGACGACACGGATCGCGTTCTCGGTGGCCACGACCTTCGGGATCTCCAGCCAGCCGAGCCGGCGCGCCGGGTCGTCCGGCAGGTCGCGCTGCTCGTTGAGGCGCGCGGCGGCGACCTCGATCGTGTTGGCCGCGGTCTCGATCAGCACGCGCATCTCGCCGACGCCGACCTGCACGAGTTGCTGGTCGCCGAGCCTGACGTCGGAGGCCTCGGGTACGGCGCCGAGGCGCTTGTCGCGCAGGATCGCGAGCGTCTCGGCGTAGGCGCGGCGGGCGAGCCCGAGATAGATCGACGCGAAGCTCAGCGTCTGCCATTCCAGGTTCGCGAACAGGTCCGGCCGGAACGCCGACGACACCAGGTCGGTGTCCGGTACGAACACGTCCTCGAACACCACGGTCTCGGTGCCCGTCGCGCGCATGCCGAGCGCGTCCCAGGTCTTCTCGATGCGTACGCCCTCGGCTGAGGCCGGGCACACCAGCATCACCTCGCGCGAGGCGCGCACGGCGTGGTCGGCGGGCAGCTCGCCGTCGGGCTCGGTGATCGTCGCGTTGAGGGTGTGGAAGTCGGCCACCAGCGATAACGTGCCCCAGCTCTTGCGGCCGCTGACGCGGAAGCCGCCGTCGACCGGCACCGCGCGCGTGTCCGCCAGGCCGATCACACCGGCACGGGTCTCGCTGTACGCGCCGTCGAACAGGTGCCCGTCGTGCGCCACTCCCGGGAAGAAGCGCGCCTGGTGCGCCTCGCTCCACATGCCGCGGAAGAAGCCGATCACGCCCCAGTGCATGTTGAACGCCAGCGCGATCGACGGATCGCCGTACGCCAGCAGCTCGACGCAGCGCGCGGTGGTCGCGATGTCGGCGCCCCAGCCGCCATGGCGTTTGGGGATGTTGAGGCCCGGCAGCCCCAGCGCACGCACCCGCCCGGCCAGCTCGTACGGGAAGGAGTTCTCCGCGTCGTGGCGCGGCCCGGCCTCGCGGAACTCCTCGGCCAGCGCGCGGCAGGTGGCGAACGCGTGCTCGCGCTCGGCGGGGCTCATCTCGACGACGTGCACGGTTTCGGCCATCGGGTCCTCCTCGCTCGCACCGGTCGCGGCGCGTCGCCGGACCGTGCAGGACTGGAATACGACAGACTGCGCCCCGGCACCGCAAGCACCGCGCCTCTCGGACGCGCTCGCCGCCGGCCTTCTACGGTTGATCGCTCCCCGTACGTTCCCAGGTGATCACGCGCCTGCGCCGCCCGCAAGCTGTGCGACGTGGCCAGGCCGCCATCACTCGGTACAAGTGAACAAAGGGGTGAAGGTCAGAGCATGTTCTTGATCGGCTGGGGTGTCTCCGGCACCGGCTGGGCGAGGATCTCGGTCGCCTCCCGGGGTGTGAGCAGGCGGGCGTCGCACAGGAGGCGGACGGACTCCGCCCACTGTTCCCGCGCTTCGCGGTGCCGTTCGAGGCCGTGCAGGGCGGTGCCGAGCCTCCAGCGGGACACGGCTTCCTTCAGCCGGTAGCCCGACTCGCGGAACAGCCGCACCGCCGTCGTATAGCTGTCCACCGCCTCGGTCAGCCGGCCGGCATGGAGGTAGATGTCGCCCAGCGAGTCGTGTGCCGAACTCGCACCCGCGAGCGGATCTGTCTTCGGCCACAACTCCACCAACTGGCGCGCTTCCGCGATCGCCTCGTCGTAGCGCCCCTGCCGGTAGTAGACGTGCACCCGGTTGTTGCGGAGCACGGCCGGGGCCCCAGGGCGTTCGGCGTCGTCGTTGAGCGCCAGAGCCGACTCCAGGTAGGCGAGCGCATCGTCGAGACGGCCCACGATCGTGTGGATGACACCGAGGTTGCTGAGGGCTCCCACCCTCCTTCGGGGCAGGCCGGCGCGGTCCCAGTCGGTGAGAGCCGTCTTCAGTTGCGCGATCGCGGCGTCGTAGCGGCCCTGGTCCCGGTAGACCCAGCCGAGGAAATTGCGGAGCTGGGCCTTGTCCTCCCACGCTCCGATGCGATCGGCGACCTCGATGGCGTGCGTGTAGATGTCGGCCAGTTGGGTGTGCCAGCCCTGATAGGAAAAGGGCCAGTGGAGGCCGATGACCAGGCCGACGGCGGTCGCCGGGTCGGGCCCGGCCAGCGCCTGCTGCGCGGCGGCGAGCAGGTTTTCCCGCTCCTCCTGGGCCCATCGTTCCGCCTCGGCCGGGTCCTTGAAGGAGTTCTCGGGCAGTTCGACGGGGCATCGCGGTACGGACTCGTTGTTGAAGAGAGCGCTGGCCATCCAGAGGGTGGTCAGGTAGTGGTGGAGCGCGCCCTGGACGGCGGTGGTGCGTTCCTGCTCCGGGACGTCTTGGTGTGCGCGTTCGCGGGCGTAGAGGCCGACCAGGTCGTGGAAGCGGTAGCGGTCGGGGCCGGCGGTTTCGAGGAGGCGGGCGTGCTGGAGACGTTCCAGGGCGGCTTCGGCGCGGTGCCGGGGCCAGCCGGTCAGGGCGGCGGTGGCGGCCGGGGTGTGCGCGGGCAAATCGAGCAGGCCGAGCAGGGGCAGCAGGTGGGCGGCGTCGCGGCCGGCGGGCTCTTCGCGCAGGTGGTGGTGGCTGACCGCGATGCTGGCGCGGATGGCCAGGTCGGCGTACTCGAGGGTGTCCAGCCGGCGGGTGGCATCGGCGAGCCGGGTCTCCAGGTCGGCCAGGGTCCAGTCGGGGCGGGCGGCCAGGCGGGCGCCGGC